>JACZVB010000175.1 GCA_022572865.1 Chloroflexota bacterium
TGATAGTACGCCAGATGCTGCGGAAGGTAAGGGTGGACTCCCAGGGCGATACCGAACTGCTGCCCGGCGAGCTGGTCGACCGATTTACGTACCAGGATATCAATGCCAAATTCCTTGCCGAGGGCGGTGAGCCCGCCATAGCCCATCCCGTTCTGTTGGGGGTTACCAAGGCCTCTCTCAATACGGGAAGCTTCCTGGCTGCGGCCTCATTCCAAGAGACCACTAAGATCCTTACGGAGGCAGCCCTCAAGGGCAGCATCGATAGGCTCGTAGGGTTAAAGGAGAACGTCATCATAGGGCGCCTGATTCCCGCTCGTATGAACATCCCCGAGTTGGATGAGATAACCGCTAAGCCTGCACCGGAGTTGATGGAAGGCTTCTCACTGTCCAATGAGCCGGGAGAGCCCAAGGACATATTCAGCCGCTTCGACTTCACTGCCCCGTTCTCCGAGAACTAGATGACTACAACCGTTACACCGGACCTGTCCGTGGACCTGGCTCCCCACAACCGGCACGGGTTGGTCCTGGCCAACCCGGTAATCGGCGCCTCGGGAACCGTGGGTTACGGCGTCGAGTTAAACCAGGCCATAGATCTCCAGCGGCTGGGGGCCATCGTCTGCAAGGGTGTGACCCGTTACCCACGGGATGGCAATCTCCAGCCCCGTCTTGGAGAGACCATCGCCGGACTCCTGAACACCATAGGGCTTCAGAACATTGGGGCAGAAGCCATCGTCCGGGACGAGGCCCCCATCTGGGCGACCTGGAATGTAAAGGTCCTGGCTAACATATCCGGCGATACCGTACAGGAGTTTGGAGAGATAGCGGCCATTATGGACGGCGTAGACGGGATAAGCGGGATAGAGGTCAACATCGGGTGCCCCAACGTGGAAAAGGGTGGCCTGGAGTTTGGCACCGACCCCGAAGCCGCGGCTGCAGTAACAGAACAGGTCAAGTCCGCCACCTCTCTGCCGGTGATGGTCAAGCTCACTCCCAACGTGACCGACATCGTGGAGGTGGCCCGAGCAGTCGTCGGCGCAGGCGCCGACTCTATATCCCTGGTCAACACATTCGTGGGCATGACCATCGATGTCGCAAAGCGTCGGCCTACCCTTAGCACCATCACCGGAGGGCTCTCGGGCCCGGCCATTAAGCCCATTGCCCTGGCCATGGTGTACAAAGTTGCGGGGGCCGTCGATGTCCCCATAATCGGCCTGGGCGGCATCTCCAGTGCCAAGGATGCCCTGGAATTCATCATGGCAGGGGCCTCTGCGGTCCAGGTGGGCACAGCCAACTTCCTCAACCCCAGGGCCTGCCTGGACATACTGGATGGGATACTTGAGTACATGGCAGAGCAGGGAACGGCTATCTTCTCGGACCTGGTGGGAGTGGCCCGAGCATAAAGAGCGCACTCCGCAGTGCGCTAACATCCGAAAACCGGAGACCAAGATCAGGAGAAGAACATCCTATTAAGGCCTTGTATTGTGGTAAAATAAGTAGCGATCAGGGCCCGCACAGGGGGATAATCAGCTCATCACCCACTGAAAAAAGGAGGGGTGTCGATGGATAAAGGAACGTGGAAGGTCAAGGCAGGACTGGCCCAAATGTTAAAGGGTGGCGTGATAATGGACGTGGTCACAGCGGACCAGGCCAAGATCGCCGAGGATGCCGGTGCCTGCGCGGTAATGGCCCTGGAGCGGGTGCCCGCGGACATCCGAGCCTCCGGTGGCGTGGCCCGCATGTCTGACCCCAGGATAATTAGAGATATTATGGACCGGGTGAGCATCCCGGTGATGGCCAAGTGTCGTATTGGCCACTTCGCAGAGGCCCAGGTCCTCCAGGCCCTTGGGGTCGACTATGTAGACGAGTCGGAGGTGCTCACCCCCGCCGACGAAAATCACCATGTCTGGAAGCACGATTTCAAGGTCCCCTTCGTGTGTGGTTGCAGAAATCTGGGCGAAGCCCTCAGGCGCATCGCCGAGGGCGCGGCCATGATCCGCACCAAGGGGGAGGCCGGCACCGGCGACATCGTGGAGGCCGTCAATCATCTCAGGACCGTAGAGGGTGGAATACGTCGTCTCCAGTACCTGGACAAGAACCAGCTTATGGCCGAAGCCAAGGAGCTGGGAGCCCCTCTGGACCTGGTCATAGAAGTCCACGAATCCGGTAGCCTTCCGGTGGTGAACTTCTGCGCCGGGGGAATAGCTACTCCTGCAGATGCGGCCCTGGTGATGCAACTGGGGGCCCAGGGGGTCTTCGTAGGCTCCGGAATCTTCAAGTCCGAGGACCCAGCGCCAAGGGCCCGGGCCATCGTAGAGGCCACGACCCACTACCAGGACCCCGACATCGTCGCCAGAGTCTCCGAAGGGTTGGGGGAGCCGATGAAGGGACAGGCAGTCAAATCCATGCCCAAGGAAGAGCTGCTAGCCACCAGGGGATGGTAGTAGGAAGAACCGCCTACCACATATGAGCAAGATCGGCATTCTTGCAGTGCAGGGTGACTTCGCCGAACACTGTCAGGCATTCAGGTGTCTGGGGGTGGAGCCGATAGAGGTCCGCTTGCCAGAGCACCTGGAACGGGTCAAGGGGCTGGTTATACCCGGCGGTGAAAGTACCACCATCATCAAGCTGATGGACCTCTATGGCCTGACCGAGGCCATTAAAGAGCGGGCCCGATCGGGGATGTCCGTCTGGGGCACCTGCGCCGGCATGATCGTCGTTTCCCACAGAATAATAGAAGACGACCTTCATTCATTGGACCTGATTGACCTGGACGTACGGAGGAACGCCTTCGGGCGACAGGTCGACAGTTTCGAGACGGACCTGGCGGTTCCTGCCCTGGGTCAGGCCCCCTTTCACGCTGTCTTCATACGTGCGCCCTCCATCGAAAGGCTAGGGGCCAGGGTGGAGCTATTGACCAAGTTGGAGGACGGCACCCCCGTCGCCGCTTGCCAGGGCGGAGTGCTGGTGACCGCCTTCCACCCCGAGCTCACAGGTGATACCCGTTTCCACGGCTATTTCCTGAAGCTGGCCGGCATCGGCCAGCCGGTGACCGGATCTGACAATTCTCCCGAGCACAGCACCTCAGAATCATGATCAGGGCGTTACATCTCCTAGACCTTCCCAGAATCAGCCTGTCCGGCATAAGGAAGCTGCCCAACCAGGCGAGGCCTCATAAGAGACTAGGCCTGGACAAACTTGCCCTGCTAGACCTGCTGCCCATGAAATACTGGGTCGGGATGGGCAAGCAGAGGCAGACCTGGATTCAGACCAGGGCCCTCAAGGTCCAGGGGCTGGTATCGGCCAAATGCGCGGGAGGGAACTCAGTATGGGAGATAGACTATCTGCTCCTCTCTCCTGAGCTCATGCAGGAGGAGATGGACCTGCTTTACGGCCTCACCCTGGGCGCGGGAAGGTGTGGTGTAGACAAGCTGTTTTTGCGCCTGGCCGCCGATTCCCTGTGTCTGGATCCCATTCGAGATGCCGGCTTCTGCTTTTACAAGAAAGAATACCTGTATAGACTGGAAAAAGGAGAGGCCAGGACCAGTAATAAAGCAGCCGGGGCCGGCCAGCTGTTCCATCCCGTATCCTCGGAGAACGAGTTTGGCATGTTCCAGCTTTACAACTCCGTTTTCCCTCTCCACGTCCGGGAAGCCGAGGGCCAGACCCTCGATGAATGGCGTGAGGCCCGGGAGGAAAGGTGGAGAGGTCCTAAAGCCAAAGAGTACGTCTTTTTGGAAGAGGGCTCTGTCGTCGGTTGGGTGAGTGTTGGCCGCCGCAAAAAGAACGGCTATTTCAGCCTCATGCTTAAACCGTGGTCCGCAGTGCAGCCGGAGACCCTCCTGGACTCCATAGAGGGGTTGATGCCACGCCAGTCCACCCTGTGGTGTATCGCCTCGGAGTTCCAGACACCTTTCCTCCAAGCGCTGGAGGACCGGGGCTATCAGATGGTGCAAGAGTACACCAAGGCGGTGCGGAACATCACCGCCAAGGTCAGAAGGCCGTCTCTGGTGCCTATAGGGGCCGAATAGGTCCTCCCTCTGAGACTTCAGTTGGCACATAAGCAGATCACAGACGACTTAGACGCCCTGCTCCAGACCCTTCCATCCCACTTCCAGCAACCTCTCCATGAGCGAGAGGACCGCAGTGAGCTGCTGGAGGTGATTCTGGACCTGGGCCGCAGGGCCGAGGCCCGATTCCTCCACGAGGAAGTCTACCTCCATCACGGGGAGGTCTCCCAGGAGGATATCGACTTCGTCGTAGACCGGATAAGCACCTTCGGCGACGACAACCGGGCCGGCATCGAGAGGACCCTGCACCGGATCTCAGCCATTAGAAACCGCTCCGGACAGATAGTGGGGCTTACCTGCAGGGTGGGGCGGGCCGTCTTTGGCACCATCTCCATAATCAGGGACCTGGTAGAGTCGGGTAAAAGCATCTTGCTGCTGGGCCGGCCCGGCGTGGGCAAGACCACTATGCTGCGAGAGGTGGCCCGGGTCCTTGCCGACGACATGCGGAAGCGCGTAGTCATCGTCGACACCTCCAATGAGATCGCC
>JACZVB010000176.1 GCA_022572865.1 Chloroflexota bacterium
ATTCGAGCTGTAGTCCGCTCCTTTTCCACCACCTAATCCAGGTGAGACGCGCAACGCCGCTCCAGGCTCCGTAGCTCCTCGGGTCAATATCTTTTAGGACGCATCGATCGGATTTATCTCGTTTTATCCCCGAGTGAGCGGAGCACGGCTTTTATCAATGGCGGTGGGCAGCAACGGTTCTCAAGGTCAGGCGGAGCATGGGTTAAGTCGGTTTACGCGCCTTACGGCGGCGTCATACCCGCGACGCCCAGCGGAGCAGAAGATCCCTCCTTTTGATCTTCGCGGCACGATCGAGGTAATCAGCAAGTCCCGAAAGCCTAACTCAGGATGGGGGTTGGCGGAGCGGGAGACGCGTCCAAGCATCGGCAAAGACAGACAAAACGGTGCGGAGCGGACGATCCGAATCGCACCATTATTTGTGGCTGGAATGTCAGGAGCCAGGATGCCCATACATCAACTTCTGACGTGGACCCAGGTGGAAGGGCGCCTGGAGCTGCGACGTAAAATTCCCCGTGGAATGACGGTTGACCTCGTATTGGATGGCGGGAAAGGCGAGTGGCGGTTGGTGAGGGGGCGGCAACAGCCCCGGGAGTGGATGTCGGGATCTCGAGGGCCGCCTGCCCCTGCCTGATGCCCTCCATCACTGGGGTAGGGCTGGGAAATGGATCAGGCTCGCCGGCGCCCCGGTCTCTTTCCGTTAGGACCAGTAGCGGCACCACCACGGCGATGACAACACCCAACACCCCCGCCCCCGCCATGCCTATAAATAAGGGTCTGAGTTGTCCCATGCATCTCCTCTGGATAGCTTGAGGAAAACCATCCCAAGACTATAGTATGACCTAGTTTAAGTCAATGAGTGAAATCTGGCACAAATGCATTTCGCCTATTTCAGCAGGCCCTTGATGTCCGAGAGTACCTGGTCCCGGTCGAGAAAAGTAGTGATGTAGTAATTGCGGATCTCCCCTTCCCCATCTACCAGCACAAAGGCGCTCTGGTGGTCGTAGTCGATGGAGTAATCGATCTCCAGGAACTCGCCTATATGCTCTGCCCCGATGACGTCGGCCAGCGCGCCGCCCGCCTCCGTTTCCTCCAACGGGGGAGCTAACTGGTCTGCCAGGTTGGAACGGTCTGCATCCTCTAGCCTGATGAGCCTGTAAGATATTCCGAAGCCCTGGGTGACCACCCGCATCACCTCTTCCGGCGAACCGGTAAGGATGTACCAGCCCCCGGGTTCGGCCTTGAATATCCGGGCGTACCTGTCGAGCCGTTCTGGTGTGTCCCGCTCATGGTCGAAGGAGATCGAGATCAAGGCCACCCTATCGCCCAGGAGGGTCTCCTCCTTCAGCCGCTCCTGCAGCAAGGCCATCTGCAAGGACAGGGTAGGGCAGGTATCCCGGCAGTTGGTCCATATGAAGTTGACCAGGTATACCTGGCCTCGCAGGTCCTCACTGGACAGATCAGCCCCCGTGTGGGAGACCATATCCCAGGAAGGCGCGGCTCCCAGTGACCTGAGCTGTGGTGTAGCCTCTCCCCCCGAGCAGGCGGCGAGAAGGAGTGATATTGCCACCAGGAATGCCAGGGCCTTCCGAGGGTTAATCGTGGGCTTGGAGCGGCCGGCGGACGGCAGGTAGGCGCGCTCTTGACTGCCCGATGTCATAGTGAGACGGTGCTGTCCACCATGACGGCCACGAAGAGGCCTGCCAAATAGAGAAGTGAATAAAGGTAGACACCGCGAGCACTAGCCGCACCTTCATTCCGCCACAGCTTCCAGGCCATGTATATCAGTATAGCCCCCAGACCTCCGGCGCTGGCCAGATAGACCCACTCTACGGCCTGGGTGGTGAAGAAGACCAGTGTCAGGGCGACCAGGAGCACACTGTACAGGAAGATGTTCCACGTCGTTTCCTTCACCCCCTTCACAACGGGAAGCATGGGTATATTTGCCCTGGCATAGTCCTTTCGGATCAGCAAAGCGAGGGCCCAGAAGTGGGGTGGCGTCCAGAAAAAGACTATGGCGAAGAGGTAAAAGGCCGGCAGGTCCAGGCTGCCGGTCACTGCTGCCCACCCCACCAGGGGAGGCACCGCTCCCGCGGCCCCACCGATGACGATGTTCTGAGTGGTGCTCCTCTTCAACCAGACGGTGTAGACCAGTATGTAGAAAACGGTGGCGCCGACGGTGAGTGCAGCGCTGAGCAGGTTGACCCAGGCCACCAGCACTGCAAATCCCAGAATATTCAGCAAGATGCCAAAGGCCAGGGCGTGCCACGGATCGATCCTGTGACTAGCCACGGGTCGGTGACGGGTCCTGGTCATTTTCAGGTCCGACTCCCGCTCCATATAATGGTTCAGCGCATTCGCGCCGCCCGAGACCAGGGCCCCCCCCACCAGGACCCAGAGGACCAGGGTGCCCGAGGGAATGCCCTGCTCTGCCAGGAACATACCCCCCAGGGCAGTGACCAGCAGGAGGGTAATTATCATGGGCTTGGTCAGGGTCAGATAGTCTGCAAGGACGGACTGAAGCTGGGACACGAGGCCCGGATAGGGCACGGACCTCTGTTTAATCAGCATCCGACCCTCCCAGGTTGACGGCTGGCACCGGATATGCCAGCGCGGCTAGCAGGACCAAAGAGGCCCAAACTGCCGTCGCTGCCGAGATATGCAGGACGTTGGTAGCTTGATTGAAGGCCATGAGGACGTTGATGCCTCCGACGGCCATCTGGGCCGCGAATAGGCCGGCCACCGCCAGGGCGGCCATCTTCAAGATCGGTTGTCGACCCCTCAGGCTCCAGGCCTGCAGCACTCCGGCAACTATGGCGACGCCCACGGCCAGGGATAGGATGCGATGAAGCATGTGGATCAGGGCAAGCCTGCCCCCGGGCAGCAGCTCCCCATCACAGAGTGGCCAGGAATCACCGCACGCACCCGTTGCCCCAGAGGCCTGCACATAGGCCCCCGTCAATATCAGGCCGAAAGTCGCCGCCCCCGCCACGAGGACCAGGGTTGGCCTTTGCATCTTATATCTCTGGCCAGACTCGCTACGTGTAACTGAGGGAAGCCCGCTCCAGGTTACTACAGAGACGACAATCATCACGGCCAGCAGGGCCTCGGCGAAGGCGAGGTGGGCCATCACCAGCCCGTTGTTAAGCTCGGTTTGGACCGTGATGCCGCCGAGGACCACCTGTACGATAAGTAGAAAGACGGCTATGGTCACGGGGCGTAGGAGCCAGCGCTCCGACCTGTGCGACCTCCAGATCAGCACTGCGGTGGCGAAGATCAGCAGCCCTGTGATGGTAGCAACCATTCGGTGGGAATATTCGATGAGGGTAGCGGCGTCCGTCGAGGGAAAGACCTTGCCGTGGCAGAAGGGCCAGTCGGGGCATCCGAGGCCTGAATCGGTGATCCTGACCACCCCGCCCAGGGTAATCAGAGCGAACAAGGCGAGAACTGAGGCCAGGGTGAGGGCACGAAGTGCCCCGCCCGCTCTCTCATGGCGTATGGATCTGGTAAGCGCCTGGTCCACTATCCCCCGTTCACGTCTCTACCGCCTGCCCCGTCCCCGGGTCAAGCTTCTATACCTGGTCACTCTAGGGCACAGTGATTGCCCCGAGTGACTGTGTAAAAGATAGGATTTGTGCTTTTCTACACGGCAGGGAAGTATAGCATATACCCTGTTGATTTGGCATGGCCGTACTGGTTTTGCTCAAGGTAAGCTCTGATTCGATTCCGACGGATCTGGATGAATTCAACCCTTCGTCTTCACGTAATAATGACCTGAAGTATTTGCAAATCCCAATTACTGATAAACTCGCAGGGCCGCTTCACACCGGGAAAGTCGAAAACAGGTTGCTGGAGAGTGTGAATCCCCAATATTTCTCATAGGCCTGCCCTCGCCCCTGGGGGCGAAAAGGTCTAAAGGCCCGATTAAGCCTACCCTTGACTGGGGTATCCATCTCTGATAGTGTCATGCGTGAAAAATTTTACACATTCGCCAGCGACGACCCTAGCGCTGGGAAGGCTTTACAGTGCTCAAAGGCCGCTCCACTAGGAAATTCATCCTACCTGCATTTTTCCTTTTTGCCCTTTTCCTTTTAGCTAGCTGTGGCGATCAGTCTACCTTCGATGCTAAGGGTGTGGTAGCCAAAAGGCAGCTGGAGCTATTCTGGATCATATTTGGATTAGCAGTCTTAGTATTCGTCGTAGTAGAGGGAGCGCTGATATACAGCGCCTTCCGGTTCCGAAGGAAGCCGGGCCAGGGGATCCCCAAGCAAACCCACGGCCACAACAAGCTGGAGATAGCCTGGACCATCGCCCCTGGACTGGTCCTGATCGGCATAGCCATTCCCACTCTGATCGTCATCTTCAACACCTCTGTTTCCGGAGGGGTCGACTTCACCAGGCGTGTGGTCCAGGAAGTAACCAACCCGGAAACGGAGATGACGCTGGTAGACGCCCGCCGATTCAAAGAGGAAGCCGTTCTGGGGCAGCTTATCGCCATCCCCAGGGTCGAGGTGACTGTCGGAGCGCACCAGTGGTGGTGGGAGGTCA
>JACZVB010000177.1 GCA_022572865.1 Chloroflexota bacterium
GTATAGTCGCCGCAGTAATGGATTCTTCCCGTGGGGGCCTTGATGTCTTCCGCTATCTCCAGGCGGCCCAGGCGCCAGGGACTTATGGCGTGCACCCAGTGCTTGATGGAGCTGGTAACGATCTTGCCCTTCATGCTGGGGAAGGTGGAGACCAGCTCATCCGCCAGGATCTCCAAACCCTCGCCGTCGGACATCTGCTGGAGCTCTTTGGAGACCTTGTCCCCGGTATACACCCTGAGCAGCCCCTGGCCCGTGCGCTCCTTCACCTCCCTGGAGAAGGTGAAGGTGGGGTTGGTCACGGAGACGATCTTCTTGCCCACGATCGGCATTCGCCAGACACCTTCGCCCAGGAATACCTCCGAGTTCTCACTCATGAGGAAGCCGGCGGTGGTCATGGAGCCGAAGTCGACCTTGGACAGCGCGTCCCGTTTCCAGGAGGGGATCTCTTTGGCCATGTCCAGGATCAGGGGAGCCGGGATGGAGATTACGCAGCGTTTGGCCTCCACGGTCTTTCGCTGGCCGGCATGGTCGTAGGTCACCTGCACCGTTCCGTCTTTCTGAACGATCTCTTCTACTTCAGCCGAGGTCTCCGTTTTGTCTTCCACCGTCTTCCACAGGGCTTTGGTCAGCTCCCAGGTACCGCCCTCTACGAAGAACTCGTCGGCGGCGAAGTGGAGGAAAGTGTTGATGGGCTGGAAGGCAGCCACTTCGTGGGAGGGGACAGTATTTGCGCCCATGGATAGCACATCCCATATGGCCTTAACATCGGGGTGATGGGCGCCCATAAAGTCTTCCAGGGTTGCGGCGCAAAGCTCCTGCATCTTGCGGTTGTTGGGGTCGGGAGGCAGGTCCACCAGCTCACTGTAACGGTGTCGAATCCGCAGAATCTTCAGCCCCATCTTGACCTTCTCCCAAAGGGGAATGGGCAGTCCCCACAGAAAAGTGGCCTCCCAGCGGGCGGCTATCTTTTTCCCCTTCATATGCATTGGGAGCCGGGTCTTGCGAATGAGGGTCTTCTTCACCCCCAGCTCTCGGGCCAGCTTGGACGTCTCGCTATCGTCGTTAAGAATCACCTGGGCCCCGGCGTTGTAGGCGTACTCGCCCATCTTTCGAGAGAGGGTCCTTCCGCCGCAGACCTCCTCCTTCTCCAGCAGCAGTATCTTCTTGTCCCGCAGCTTGTAGGCCACCGTGAGCCCCGCTAGCCCCGCCCCGACGATTACCGTGTCCAGCACCTTGGAGTCCCCGGTTTCAGCCATGCGTTATTACCTCCGTGGCAACAGGTGATGATTTCAGGAAGGTAAAGCTATCACAGCTTTTACAGGTATGCTCCCCTGGCCCAATGATACACCATAAGTCCCCATTTCGGGTTACTCTCAATATGGGTGAGTGCTATAATCCCACGAGGAAAGGCGGCAAGACCATGGCCCTGAGCAAAGAGGAAGTCCAGCATATAGCCCTGCTGGCCCGGGTGGGAATGACCGAAGATGACCTGGAGCTATTCCGGGAGCAACTCTCCAACATACTGGAGCAGTTCCAGGTGCTGGACGGGGTGGACACCTCCGACGTGCCCCCCACATCTCATACGGTGGACCTGACCAGCGTTTTCCGTGAGGATAAGGCGGCGCCATCCCTCTCTAAAGAGGATGTTCTGGCCAATGCCCCCAGGGAAGACGAGGGCTTTTTCAGGGTCAAGTCGGTCCTCGGATAGGCTCCTCGACATGGCAACCTCGCGGCCCCTCCACGACCTGACCCTCCACGATGCCCGGGACCTTCTCCAGACCCGGCAGATATCATCGGTGGAGCTGACCAGGGCTGTCCTGGAGCGCATTGATGCGGTGGAGGAGAGGGTCAAGGCCTATGTAACGGTGTCCGGAGAGGCGGCCATTAAGCAGGCTGGGGATGCGGACAGGGCCATCGGGGCCGGGGAGTCGGGGCCCCTGACCGGGGTGCCGATGATGCTGAAGGACAACATGTGCACCCGGGGCCTTCGCACCACCTGCTCCTCCAGGATGCTGGAGCAGTTCGTCCCCCCATACGATGCCCACGTGACGGAGCGGCTCAGGTCTGCCGGCGCAGTGCTCCTGGGCAAGGGCAATATGGACGAGTTCGCCATGGGCTCTTCCACCGAGAACTCGGCCTTCTTTCCGACCCACAACCCGTGGGACCTGGAGCGGGTGCCAGGAGGGAGCAGCGGAGGTCCGGGGGCCGCCGTCGCCGCCGGCGAGGCGGTCTACGCCCTGGGCTCGGATACCGGGGGCAGCATCCGTCAGCCCGCCTCCTTATGCGGGGTGGTAGGGCTGAAGCCCACCTACGGACTGGTGAGCCGGTACGGGCTGGTGGCCTTCGGCAGCTCCCTGGACCAGATAGGGCCGCTGACCAAGGACGTCACCGACTCGGCCCTGGTGCTGAACGCCATCGCCGGCCACGACCCCAAGGACTCCACCTCGGCCCGTTACGCTCCGCCCGACTACACCAAGGCCCTGGCCTCCGATATCAAGGGCCTTCGGATAGGGGTGCCCAAGGAGTATCTGGTGGAAGGTATCCAGGAGGAGGTGGTGGAGGTCATGGAGAGGGCATTATCGAAGCTGGAGGAGCTGGGGGCCCAGGTCGATAGAGAGGTCTCTCTGCCCCATACCAGGTACGCCCTAGCGGTGTACTACATCATCGCCCCTTCCGAGGCCTCGGCGAACCTGGCCCGCTACGACGGCGTCAAGTACGGCTACTCGGCCCAGGAAGCCGATGACATGTGGGATGCCATGGAGAAGACCAGGCAGTATGGATTCGGGCCCGAGGTCAAGCGCAGAATCATGCTTGGGACCTATGCCCTGTCCGCGGGCTACTACGATGCCTACTATCTGAAGGCCCAGAAGGTGCGCACCCTCATCAGGCGTGATTTCGAGGCTGCCTTCGAGAAGTACGATGTCCTGGTTGCCCCAACCTCGCCCACGGTGCCGTTCAAGCTGGGGGACAAGATGAACGACCCGGTGCAGATGTACCTCAGCGATATCTGCACCATCCCGGTGAACATAGCCGGGATACCGTCCATCTCCGTGCCGGCGGGCTTCTCCTTCGGGCTTCCCATAGGCATGCAGATCATGGGCCGTCCCTTCGGGGAGGAGGACATCTTTCGAGCGGCCTATGCCTACGAACAGGCCGAGGGCTGGCACAACCTTCGGGCGCCGCTGTAGGTGCTGGAAGACTGCCTGACCCTATGTGAGCCTGCTTCCTCTTTCTGCTATACTCATGGCCGCCGACGCCATTCGATATACTCCTTTACTGTTTTCGCACCGTCTCTGTTCAGCCCTTATGGGGTTATGAAGATAATCGGACCATCGAGGCAAAGGGCCGGCACGGGCAACCGGGAGACCAGCGCTGCCTGGGCCTATCACGATGGGACCAAACATTCCCACTGGAGCACCAGGTCTAACCCGCATTTCCTGGACTGGGCCAACAAGCCTATACCCTTCAAGATATACAGGGCCCTGGAGGGGATGAAGCTGCCCCGGTCGGACGGGGACTCGGGGGTGCCGGCCCTGGCCGCCATATCCCATTCTCCGTTACGGGTAGAGGACGAGCAGGTCCCAGACCTGGAGACCCTGGCCCGGATATTCTACTTCTCGGCGGGCGTTACCAGGCGCAGAGAACACCCTGGGGGCCAGATGTTCTTCCGGGCCGCAGCCTGCACCGGCGCTCTGTACCATATAGACCTGTACCTGGTGTGCGGCGACCTGCCGGGACTGGAGGCGGGGGTCTATCACTTCGGGCCGCACGACTTCTCGCTTAGGAGGCTCCGCTCAGGAGATTATCGGAAGGTCCTGGCGGGGGCCACTGCCGGCGATGATTCGGTTGCCGGGGCGCCTGCGGTCATCGTCATGGCGGACACTTACTGGCGAAACTCGTGGAAATACCAGGCCCGAGCCTACAGGCACTCCTTCTGGGACAGCGGCACCATCCTGGCCAACCTCCTGGCCGTCGCCTCGGCCCACAGGATGCCGGCGAGGGTGGTGGCGAGTTTCGTCGACGAGCGCGTAAACCGTCTCCTTGGCCTCGACACCCAGAAGGAGGCGGCCCTGGTAATGGTACCCCTGGGACATACCCATGAGCTGCCTCCCGGCAGCGGCGATGACCTGGGGGAGCTTGCCTACGAGACTGAGCCCCTTTCGAAAATAGAGGTGGACTATCCAGCTATCGATGAGATGCACAGAGCATCGTCCCTGGGCACGGCGGAAGAGGTCGCGACCCTGCGGGAAAAGGTCGTAGACCTGCCTCCCTCGGAGGTGGAAGGCAAGCTGTACCCTTTAACGCCTCTACCCGATGAGGAGCTGCCCCAACTGTCCGTCGAAGGGGCGGTCATGCGCAGGGGTTCCACGCGGGCCTTTGCCCGGGTGCCCATCTCCTATACTCAGCTGTCGACCATGCTTGACCGCTCTACCCGCGGAATCAACGCCGATTTTTTGGAACCCTTCGGCTCGACCCTCAACCAGCTATACCTGATAGTGAACTCCGTAGAGGGG
>JACZVB010000178.1 GCA_022572865.1 Chloroflexota bacterium
TCCCGGAACCTGCGAAGGCTGCCCGCAGGCTCCAGCCGGTGCAGCCCTGGGACCTCACGTAGGGCCCCGACGATCTCTTCCACCACACCCAGGGCCCTGCCGATGGGAATACGCCGGTCCTTGGTCCTCAGCGTCTGCAGATGGTGGAGGATATTGGCCGCCGCCTTCTCGCCCAGGCCCGGCAGGCCGGCCACCGCTCCCTCCTTCAGCGCCGCCTCCAGCCCCTCCAGGTCATTGACCCCCAGCTCCTTGCTTATCTTGTACGCGGTCTTGGGCCCCACTCCCGGCACATCTTTCAGGGCGATCACCCCGTCCGGGAACTCGGCCTTCAGCTTCTCGTAGTATTCCAGCCCTCCGGTTGAGAGCAGCTCCTGAATCTTCTTGTTTATGGCCGGCCCGACGCTGGGGACATTGCTCAACCCGGCCTCCCCCTCCTCCTTGAATATCTGGGCCAGCTCCATAGGGTAGTGCTCGATGGTCCGGGCCGCCTTGCTATAGGCCCGGATCTTGAAGATTATCTCTCCCTTCAGGCCCAGCAGGTCCCCTATGTTGTTGAAGACCTGCGCTATCTCTTCGTTGTTCATACTCTATCTGAGCTGGCCGGTCAGCCTTTCGCTACTCTGCGATTATTGAGGAATGGGCCCTTACGCTATCCTCTCCTACCGCGCCACCGCCCGCTAGCCATCTACACCCCGTGACACTTCTTATACTTCTTGCCGCTGCCGCAGGGGCAGGGGTCGTTGCGGCCCACCTTGCCCGCCAGCACCTTCTCCCTGGCCCGGCCCCTGTCCCTATTATCCTTACTCTCCGATACCACCCTGGAGGACTCCGCGGCTATCCGGGCCTCGGGGCCCTTGTCTCGGCCGTCGACCGGTTGTTGACCGTTGCCCTTCTTCTCCAGGCTGACGTGGAATATAGTCCGTACGATGCCATTGCGGATTCGGGTGGTGAGCTCCTCGTACATCTCGTGGCTCTGTCTCTTGTAGACAACCAGGGGGTCCCTCTGGCCAAAGGCCTCCAGCCCTATACTCTGGCGCATGTTCTCCATTGCCGTCAGGTGGTCTACCCAGTGGGTGTCTATAGTGCGGAGCATGACGAACCTTTCGATGGACCGCATGTTCTGCTCACCCAGCTTCTCTTCCTGGGCCTTATATAGACTCTCCGCGTGCCGCAACAGGAGGTCCTCGACCTCGCTGCGATGCATCTGAGCCAGCCGCTCCTCATTCATGTCCGGGGGCAGGGAAAACAGCACCCGGATGGCGGAGAGCAGGCCCTCCAGGTCCCATTCATCGCCGTGGTCGTCCCGAAGATAGGAGTACACCGCCTCCGATATCACCCCTTCTATCATCTCCTGGATGTTGGCCTTGATGTCGGAGCCTTCCAGTATCTTTCGCCGCTGGGTGTAGATCACGTCCCGGTGGTTGTTTGTGACATCGTCATATTCGACAAGCCGTTTCCGGGTATCGAAGTTGAAGCCCTCCACCTTTTTCTGAGCGCTCTCCACAGACTTGGAGATCCAGGAGTGTTCAATAGGAACATCGTCGGAGAGGCCGGCCCAGTTCATAATGGTCTTTATCCTGTCGCCGCCGAAGCGACGCATCAGGTCGTCCTCCACGGAGATATAGAACCTGGAGCTGCCCGGGTCGCCCTGCCTGCCGGCCCGTCCCCTGAGCTGGTTATCTATGCGCCGCGCCTCGTGGCGGTCGGTGCCGATGATGTGAAGCCCACCCAGCTCCACCACCTTCTTGTGCTCCTCTGCCCAGGCGCCGAGGTCCCGGCCCTCGGGATTGCCCCCCAGGATGATATCTGTGCCCCGACCCGCCATGTTGGTGGCTACCGTTATCGCGCCGATCCGGCCGGCCTGGGCCACTATCCCGGCCTCACGCTCGTGGTGTTTGGCGTTCAGCACCTGGTGGGTAACACCACCCCTGGTCAGCATCTGGCTTAGCTGCTCCGATTTCTCTACCGATGTAGTTCCCGCGAGGACCGGTCTTCCACTCTCTTGGAGCTCCTTCAGGTCCTTCACCAGCGCCTTGAACTTACCCTCCTCAGATTTGTAAATCTGGTCCGGGAACTCCTCCCTGATCATGGGCAGATGGGTAGGTATTACCACAACATCCAGCTTGTAGATCTTGTAGAACTCCTCCGCCTCGGTTACCGCTGTCCCCGTCATTCCAGCCAGCTTCTCATACAGCCTGAAGTAGTTCTGGAGGGTAATGGTGGCCAGGGTGATGCTCTCCCGCTGCACGCTCAGGCCCTCCTTGGCCTCGATGGCCTGGTGCAGCCCATCAGAGTACCTCCGCCCGGCCATCAACCGTCCCGTGAACTCGTCGACGATAACCGCCTCGCCGTCCTTCACCACGTAGTGGCCGTCCCGCTTGAACATCGCGTGGGCCCTGAGGGCATTGTCCAGGTAGTGGGTCAGGGCGTAGTACTGGGGATCGTAGAGGTTGGGGATATTCAGGGCCTTCTCCACCTTTGTGAAGCCCTCGGGGGTCAGGGAGACAGACCTGTGCTGCTCATCAACTGTATAGTCTTTTTCCTGGGTCAGGGTGGGCACCAACCTGGCAAAGGTGTGGTACAGCTTGGTGGACTCCTCCGCCTGACCACTGATTATCAGGGGTGTACGTGCCTCGTCGATCAGGATGTTGTCCACCTCGTCGACTATCGCGTAATGAATCTCCCTCTGCACCGTGCGGGAGAGGTCGGCGGCCATGTTGTCCCTGAGATAATCGAACCCGAACTCGTTGTTGGTGCCGTAGGTGATATCGGCCTCATAGGCCTGGCGACGGCCCACCCCGGTCAGGTTCTGAAGGTGTGGGTCCTCGGCCCCGGAGTCTGGATCGAAGAGATACGCAACCTCGTGCTGGAGGCACGCTATAGAAGCGCCCAGGAGATGATATATGGGGCCCATCCACTGAGTATCACGCCTGGCCAGGTAGTCGTTGACAGTGACTACGTGCACCCCGCGGCCCGTGAGAGCGTTCAGGTATACGGCGAGGGTGGCGACCAGGGTCTTGCCCTCACCGGTCTTCATCTCGGCGATCTTACCGCCGTGGAGCACCATCCCGCCCATCAACTGGACGTCGAAATGGCGCTGTTTCAGGGTGCGCTTTGCCGCCTCCCTGACCGCTGCGAAGGCCTCTGGAAGCAGGAAATCCAGGGCCTCGCCCCCCTCCAGACGGCCCTTGAACTCCCCGGTCTTCGCCTTCAGCTGCTCGTCGCTAAGTCCCTCGAACTTCGGCTCAAGCTCATTTATCGCCTTGACCACCGGCTCCAGCCGTGAAAGATCGCGTTCGTTGCTGTCTCCGGCCAGGTTGGACAGCCATTTAAGCATTCTTAGGCCTCTGTTCGAACAGGGCCCCTACAGACTCTCCACAATGGATGCGGCGAATGGCCTCTCCAACCAGCGGGGCCATCGAAAGGATGGTCACCTTGCCGTTCCTCTTCCAGTCAGGGACAGGAAGGGTATCGGTTACAACCAGCTCCTTTATGGTGCTGCTGGCCAGCCTCTCAGTTGCGTTGCCGGAGAATACGGGATGGGTACAGCTGGAATAGATATCCTGCGCCCCCATCTCTCTCAGGGCCGAGACCGCCGACACCAGGGAGCCTCCCGTATCGATCTCATCATCGAAGGTAATGACGGTCTTGCCCCTAACGTCACCTATCACGTTAAGGCTCTGGGCCGCATCCCTATTTCCCACCCGCCTCTTCTCTATGATAGCCAGGGGCACATCCAGGCGCTCCGCCATATCCCTGGACTTCTTGGCTATCCCGACATCGGTGGCCACCACCACCAGGTTCTTCAGCCTCTTCTCTTCAAAAAACTTTGTGATCAGGGGCAGCGCCGTCAGCTCGTCCACGGGGATGTTAAAGAATCCCTGAATCTGTCCCGCGTGCAGGTCTACGGTGAGAAGGCGGTCCGCCCCAGCTACGGTTATCAGATCAGCGACCAGCCTGGCCGTTATAGGCACCCGGGGCTGGTCTTTCTTGTCGGTGCGTCCGTACCCGTAGTAGGGCACCACTGCCGTGATCCTTCCCGCCGATGCCCTCTTGGCCGCATCGATCATGATGAGGAGTTCCATCAGGTTCTTGTTCACCGGCGAGACGATGGGCTGGACATGAAAAACATCCCTCTCCCGGATGTTTTCCAGGAAACGAACGAATATATTCTCGTTGCTGAACTCGAAGACATCGGCCTTACCCACCGGAGCATCCAGGTAACTGCATATATCGGCTGCCAACTTGGGATGGGCATTGCCGGTAAAGACCTTGAGCTCATCTCTTACCATGTAACCCCCTTAGGATGTGGCTCTCTGCTTATCCAGGCGACCAGATAACCTGTAAATCCGGGCCCGCAACGGCGTCCCGACGCGCCTAACATTATAACATAGGCCCTAAATCCCAAACCCCATCGATCCTAATTCAGAGGGTTGAAATCGAATACAGATGAATAGGATTATCTGACTTTTGGTGATGGGTTGCATGT
>JACZVB010000179.1 GCA_022572865.1 Chloroflexota bacterium
TGCGACCGGACCAGAAAGTGATCGCGCGCGGCCCGCGCGGCGCCTGGGATGACGGCTTCCTCATCATCGCGGACAAGCTCATCGTCAAGGACGACACGCTCTACCTCTTCTATGGCGGCAACGGCGAGGACTGGACGAGCTGGCCCAGCGGCAACATCCCCGAGCACTCCCACTGGAGCAATAGCGGCGCACTTCGCCTTTCGCGGATGGGGCTGGCCACCCTGCGGCTCGATGGCTTCACCTGTCTGGAGACGGCCGACCGGGAGACACCCGGTTACGCGGTCACGCAGCCCATCGACGTAAACCAGCGCGAGGTCCGGCTGCTGCTCAATCTCAGTGACGTACAGGTCAAGCGGAGCTGGGTGGAGGTTGAAGTTCTTCCGGCGGATGGCGACCAGCCACTGGCCGGATTCGGACGCGACGACTGTCAGCCGCTGCATCGCGACGGTCTGCGCGAGCAGGTCGGCTGGCGCGATCGGCGCCTGGCCGACCTCGATCAAACGCAGATCCGGCTGCGCTTCAACCTCTACGGCGCGGCGCGCCTGCATTCGTTCAGCTTTGCTGCGTGAGGATCTCGCCAGTCGCGAGTGTTGCGTGTGCTTTGCGCGTGCCGGCGGGGCAGCGGGGACTTGGGGTCGCGATGGGTCGACGCGGGCAAACCTTCATGGGTGAGCGCTGCAGGCCCAGCCACGATGTTTGGGTGTGCGCAAGCTGGCGTGGGCTCGAACCGGCGGCTGCTCGCACTCGGAGCAATGGCCTTGGCGGTCGGATTTGGGTGGAATCAACTTCCGCTAATGGCTCGACGTTCTGCTTCACACTCCCCGATAAAAAACCCGCCAAATTGACTATCGCGGCATAGCCCGCATTTCTCGTCAATCTGGTGAGAGGAGTAGCACATGGATGTGCTGTTTACGGAGCTAAGGATGTGATTATTCAAAGCTTTCCTGTATTTAAAAGTTATTAAGCAGTAGAAGAATTATTTGCTATACGATTATCAGACAGCCGGTGCCTGAATGTCGACGCATACGACCTGGAGGCCCGGCTTGGCAAGATAGACCTGCCTGCGCTGGTTATATGCGGGGACGAGGAGGAGTGGATAGACGGGTCTAAACTCATCCATTCCCGGATGCCTCATTCCACTCTGGAGATCGTGCCTGCGGCCGGCCACGCCATAATGATAGAGCAGCCGGATAAGCTCAACGATGCGATGGGCGCATACCTGAAGACTATCGTCTAAACAGGGACGGGGAGAGTATTTAATAACACTATAAGAAAAGGGTGTACAGAGGGGCGAAGCCCCTTTGTCGGGGGTCTGGGGGGTGTCCCCCAGATATAAATTTGTACCCCCTTCCTGGCCAGGAAGGGGGACAGGGGGATGGTCGAAAGCGTTGTTAAACGGCCTCAGACGGTCATTAGCCACACTGCGCACCTGGGAGGAGACATGGCATTCGTAACGGTCAACGGGAAGAAGGCTTTTTACACCTGCCCACGAGACGTGGCCGGGGGCGAGACGAGAGGGAAGGTGGTGCTCCTGATACACGGGGCCAGGAGCAACCATAAGATCTGGGCGCCCCAGTTACAGGCCCTGGCCTGGAGGCACACGCCCATAGGCATAGACCTGCCAGGTCACGGCGAGTCCCAGGGATCGGGGTCTACCGACGTGTCCGAGTACAGGGAGTTCGTAAAGGGGCTGATGGATGCCCTGGGCCTGCAGAAGTTCGTTATGGCCGGCCATTCCATGGGAGGGTCCATAGCCCTGGACTACGCCCTCCACTATCCTGGGGTGGAAGCCCTGATCCCGGTGGGTTCGGCGGCCAAGTGGGCGATTGACAAAGAATATATCACTGCACTTCGCGCAGACCCGGAGGGAGCCCTGAAGAAGTACGGTCGGCGTAACTTCGCAAAAAGCACCCCCGGTGCCATCATCGAGCTGAACAACTGGAACAACAAGACTACCGAGCCGCAGGTGGGGGTCGGGGACCTCGAGGCCTGCAACGGGTTCGACGTACTGGCGAGCCTGGGGAAGATAGATGTGCCTACCTGCATCGTATGCGGAGAGGAAGACCAGTACGCCGAAGGCTCCAGGATTTTGCACGATAGGATTGCCGGGTCCCAGGTCCACTGGGTAAAGGACGCGGGCCACGACCCGTCCATCGAGCAGCCCCTGGCGACCAACAAGATCCTCCTCGAATTCCTGGGGTCATTATCCTGAGAGGGTAAAGTTCCAGGGACATACGATAAAGGGCCGCCCCGATACATCGGGGCGGCCCTCTGTTCACATACGTATTAGGTGGACTTTAAGAAGGCCCAGCTTCCGGCTCTGGTGAGTCCATGAGAGGGCTTTCCGGGGCTTTGGAGTCCTCCGGGGTCTCGATTGGAGGAGGGGGTGTATCTGGGATAGAGTCCCGTTCGGGCTGGCCAATGAGCTTCATCAGGTCTACCGAGGGGTCGGCTTTGAAGGCGGTCTCCAGGTTAGCGCTCTCCAGGGTCTCTATCTGGCCGAGGTACTCCGCCAGCTGCGTCAGCTTGGCCTTGTTCTTGCTGAGAATGTCCCTGGCGGTCTCCTCGGCCTCTTTTATCAGCCTAGTGACCTCGTGGTCTATCTCCTCGGCGACCTTCTCGCTGTAGTTGCGGGTCTCTCCCCACTCCTTGCCCAGGAAGACCATCTCCTCCTTATGGCCGAAGGTCCGGGGTCCCAGGTTGTCGCTCATACCATACTCGGTTACCATTTTGCGGGCCAGCTTGGTAGCGCGCTCCAGGTCATCGCTGGCCCCTGTAGTGATCTCGTTGAAGGTGAGGTCTTCGGAGACCCGTCCCCCCATGGCGGTGGCGAGCATCGCCTTGAACTGAGAGCGGCTGTAAAGATACCTGTCCTCTGTGGGAAGGAGTCGGGTGTAGCCGCCCATGCCGCTGCGGGCCACTATCGATACCTTGTGCACAGGATCGGAGTGCTCTAGAGACCGGGCCACCAGGGCGTGACCTACCTCGTGATAGGCTGTGATGGCCTTCTCCTTAACGCTTATCAATCTGCTCTTTCGCTCGGGGCCTGCAACAACCCGGTCGATGGCCTCTTCGACCTGTCTAATGCTGATGGTCTTCTTGTTGTGACGAGCGGCCAGGATAGCCGCCTCGTTTACCAGGTTGGCAAGGTCGGCCCCGCTGAAACCCGGGGTCTGCTTGGCAATCACCTCCAGGTCAACCCCGTTGTCCATAGGCTTGCCCTTGGAGTGGACTGCGAGGATGGCTTTGCGTCCGAGGATGTCAGGGAGGTCCAGAACGATACGACGATCGAAACGCCCGGGCCTCAAAAGGGCGGGGTCCAGGATATCTGGACGGTTGGTAGCCGCCAGGACTATCACGTTCTGGCTGCTTTCGAACCCGTCCATCTCCACCAGTATCTGGTTAAGGGTCTGCTCTCGCTCATCGTGGCCGCCGCCGAGACCTGCGCCCCGGTGCCTGCCGACGGCGTCGATCTCGTCGACGAAGACTATGCAGGGTGCGTTTCGCTTGGCCTGGTCAAACAGGTCTCTGACCCTGGAGGCGCCTACGCCGACGAACATCTCCACGAATTCGCTGCCGCTAATGGAAAAGAAGGGAACTCCCGCCTCGCCGGCGACGGCGCGGCTCAAGAGGGTCTTGCCCGTTCCGGGGGCGCCGACCAAAAGCACACCCCTGGGGACTCGGGCTCCCAGGGCGGCGAATTTCTCAGGGAATCGCAAGAACTCCACAATCTCCTGAAGGTCCTGCTTCGCTTCATCCACCCCCGCAACATCGGAGAAGCTTATGGTTGGCTTATTGGTAGAGAATAACCTGGCCCTGCTCCTGCCAAAGCCCAGGGCCTGGTTGCTGCCTCCCTGGGCCTGACGCAACAGGAACAAGAGCACGGCGCCGAAGAAGATCAGGGGCAGGAAGTTTATGAAAATGGAGAAGAGGCTGCTGAGCTGACTCCTCTCTTTGATCTTGATTCTCGGGCCAGCGCCAGGCTCGATTCCCGCCTTACTCAGGATATCTACTATGCTGGAGCCGCTCTCTTTTCTGGACTTGAAGCTCTTCTCGTCGAGAGTGGTAATGTTGAGACTATCGCCATTGACTTCAATTTCGCGGATCTGCCCGCTCTTGGCCATCGTTATCACGGTGTTCAGATCGATGTCCTTGGTACCGAGGGAGGGCTGAAAAAGGGTAAAGATGATGGCAATGATGGCGATGATGATTATGAGATAGACGAAACTGCTTCTCATTACTCTGAAACCTAACGGTTCCTCCTGCGAAGATTACGCTCCCCAAGCCTGTTAGCTATTATATACCAGGGGCGCTCCCCATGTCCTCTTTCCATTCGATTCTTCCCTTATTGGAAGAGTTCAGGACAGACCCCTCGACAGGCTCCCTTCGATGGCAGGCAGGACAGGCCCCTGTCCCCAAGCCCCCGGTCCCGACGCCGAGCTCCGAACATCGGGACAATCCCTTTTTCGAGAA
>JACZVB010000180.1 GCA_022572865.1 Chloroflexota bacterium
TTGGTGCAGTGGGGCCCGGCGATGTAGTGGGTAAGGTCCAGAACCGTTACGCCTTCCAGGGCCTGATCAAGCATAAATACCGCCCCCAAATCGTGGCGAGTTGGAATGCCGGAGCATCCGGTTGAGGGCGGAGTTACCGTTGGTCGGAATATGCGGGGGCTGGAAAAAGGCATTGCGCGTACGCATCGCGTTAAAGGGAGTCCTTATGCAAAGCACTAATGCGAACCAGTGATGACGACCCCTCCCCTGGCCCAGTAATCTTAGCCACGGCAGGTGGCACTGTCAACGACGCCTGTGAGGCCCAATCGCTGTGATATAATTCACCGTCCCATTCGGGTCTCCGGTAGCTGGGCCGAGGTCAGATCACCATGAGCAAGCCTATACGGTTGGAACTGGGTCGCTTCGATGTTCGGGACGTCATTTTCTCCGACGGCACCCGGTACCGCGACGGCACCCTGTACATAGACAAGGCGGAGCTCCAACAGCACCTGTCCAAAGACTCCCCTTTCAAGACAATCGAGATAGACATCGCAAAGCCCGGAGAAGAGACCCGGATAGTCCATGCCCTGGACGTGGTGGAGCCCAGGACCAAGGTCTCCGGGCCCGGGTGTGTGTTCCCCGGCATCCTTGGCCCCCCGACACAGGTGGGGGAGGGGAGGACTCACCGGCTTGCAGGGGTGGCGGTGGTCGGGGCGGCGGACCCGTTCCTGGGAGAAGACCACTGGTTTGCTCGGGAGGCGATAATCGACATGTCGGGCCCTGGGGCCGACTACACCCCCTTCTCCAGGACCTTCAACATCGTGCTCACCTTCGTCCCGGACACCGAGGCAAGCAGCCGAAGGACAAAAGATGAGAAGGCCAACTACATGGTGGACGCCCGGACCCGGGACGCTCAGGCCTCTATCGATGCGACGAGGGTCTTGAGTCTGAGGACCGCGGAATACCTGGCCCGGGCCGTCCGGGACCTGGAGCCAGACCGTATCGATACCTATGAGCTATCACCCGTCGACCAGGCTTTGCCAAAGATAGTCTACGTTCACCACAATATCGGCGCCGCCCTCTACGGCTCGGCCCGCTATCCCAATGATCAAGCCATGCTCCTTCACCCCAACGAGCTGATGGACGGCGTCCTGGTCATCGCCACCCGGTGGGTGCAGGCCGCTCTGAGAGACTGCACCTACTTCCATCAGAACAACTCCATAGTCCGAGACCTCTACTCCCGGCACGGCAGTGAGCTTAATTTCCTCGGCGTGATATTCTGCAGCGGCATGGGCATGGCCTTGGAGGACAAGGAGCGTGACAGCGATAGCGTGGTGAAGATCGCGCGAATGCTGGGCGCCGATGGAGCGGTGATAGCGCCCCTCAGGCCGGGACACGGGGGTGTCACCCT
The DNA here is from genome assembly GCA_022572865.1 of Chloroflexota bacterium. The sequence goes on from JACZVB010000180.1 coordinate 1,391, forward strand.
CATGATGGTATGCGAGAAGTGTGAGAAGGCCGGAATAAAGACGGCCATCGGTGTGGCCCAGCTAAACACGGGCAGGGAGGAGCCGGGCCTCAATTACTGGGTGCCCGAGGCCGATGCCATGGTCATGCCCGGCGACGACGAGCACCTTCTCCAGCTTCCGGCCATGAAGAAGGCCATCGGCGGCTCCAGGATTCTGAACACCGAGATAGAGGCCCGAGGGCCCATAGAGATAGACCTGCGCAAGCTGTATGGGGCCACGGCCCCCATGGGCCCCAGCAGGCTCGGCGGAAGGCTGCACTAGGAATCAGGAGGCGACCCCGTGCGTTTGGAGCTTGGCTCTTTCCCCGTCCGGGACCTGATTTTCGGCCCCAGGACCGAATACCGGCAGGGTGTCCTGTCTGTGAACACCGATGAGCTGAAGGCCCTCCTCCTCAAGGACTCCCCATTTCAGGATATCGAGATCGATGTTGCGAGACCGGGGGAGAAGACCCGGATAGTCCATGCCCTGGACGTGGTGGAGCCAAGGGTGAAGGTATCCGGGCCCGGGTGTGTGTTCCCCGGATTCCTTGGCCCCCCGGCCCAGGTGGGGGACGGACGGACTCACCGGCTGGCTGGAATGGCAGTGATAGGAGCCGCCGAACCCTTCGTCGGAGAGGAGTTCTGGTTCGCCCGGGAGGCGATAATCGACATGTCGGGGCCCGGGGCCGAATACACTCCCTTCTCCAGGACCGTGAACCTGGTTCTCAAATTCATTCCCAAGCCCGGAGACGCGGAGCCCGACCCCGACGAGAGGGTCCAGTTCGTCGTTGATACCAGGAGCAAAGAGGCGGAAGCAAAGACCAAGGCGACCAGACTCCTATGCCTCAGGGCCGCCGCATACCTTGCAGCGTCTGTGAGGGACCTGACGCCGGACAGCATCGAAGACTACCGGTTAAAGCCGGTGGAACCCGGTCTTCCCAGGGTGGTATACATCCAACAGAATATGGCAGGCTCCATATACGGCTCCTATATCGCCGGGAGAAACTGGGTAGTCGTTATGCACCCCAACGAGCTGATGGACGGCGCTATAACCAGCTACGGCTTCTGGCTGGGGGCGCATTTTCGGGACGCCACCTATCTGTACCAGAACAACGCGATAGTTGAGGAGCTATACTCTCGCCACGGACTCGATCTCGACTTTCGGGGCATACTCCTCTTTGCCAGTTTTGGCTATTCCCTGGAGGAAAAGGAGCGGGAGGTAGCAAGCGTGGTCAAAACGGCCCGAATGCTTGGGGCTGATGCCGCGGTCCTGTCTCCGCTGAGCGACGGACATCCCAGCGTTGGGCACATGATGGTGTGCCAGAGGTGCGAGGAGGTGGGGATCAGGACGGTCATCGGGGCAGGGGAGATGACCACCGCGCTCCAGGACCCGGGCTTCACCTACTGGGTCCCCGAGGCCGACGCTATAGTGGTGCCGGGCGACTACAAGCAGACGATATCCCTGCCGCCCATGGATAAGGTCATCGGCGGGTCAAGGGTGCTTAACAGCAACCAGGACGCAGCCGGGGTCCTGGAGGTCGAGGCCCGGCAGATCTACGGCTCCACCAACCCCACGGGCGCTACCAGGGCAAGGGGAAGGCTTTACTGATACCCCTTAGGCCTCACCGTCCGCAGACTACAATCATCGACCAGCCTACCTAAAGTGCAGCCTCCAATCCCAAAGCAACCCCTGTCCGACATCAGGATTGTAGACCTTACCCACTACGTGGCCGGGCCTAACTGCACCCGTATGCTGGCCGCATTTGGGGCCGATGTGATAAAGGTGGAGAGGCCGGATGGCGGTGACCCGGCCCGCAGGCTGGGGCCCTTCTACGAGGATGACCCCCATCACGAGAAGAGCGGCCTCTTTCTGCACCTCAACACCAACAAGAGGAGCGTAACGTTGAACCTCAAGGTCACCTCGGGCCAGTTCATTCTGAAGGAGCTGGTCAAGGAGGCCGATATCCTGGTGGACAACTTCAGCCCTCGAGTGATGCCGGGTTGGGGCCTGGACTACCCGGTCCTGTCCAAGATCAATCCCATGCTGGTGATGACCTCCATCAGCAACTTCGGCCAGACAGGGCCTTACAGGGACTATAAGGCCTCGGAGCTGGTGCTCTTCGGCATGGGGGGCGAAATGCACTCCATCGGCATGGAGGGCAGGGAGCCTCTCAAACAGGGAGGCAACGTGGTCCAGTACGAGGCCGGGGCTGTGGCCGCGGGGGTGACAATGGCGGCCTTCCTGGCGGCTGATCGTGACGGCCAGGGACAGTGTATCGACATCCCTATTCTGGAGACCCAGCTGGGAGGGGTGGACAGGCGGCACGCCGTTCTCCTGGGCTATCAGTATTCCGGTCAGATCAGCACTCAGAAGGCCGGATGGCTAAGCGGGGCCCTGGCCTCGGGCACCTTTCCATGCCAGGACGGATACGTGGAAATAGCCGGAGGAGGGCCCCTGTTCCCCAGGGTGATAAAGATGCTGGGAGCGCCAGCTTTCCTGGATGACCCTAAGTGGCTGGAGCCGGGCGCCGGCTCCAACCCCGAGATGGTCGAGGAGTTCGATGCCTTCTTTTTACCGTGGCTCCTGGAGCGAACGATGCAGCAGGTGTGGGAGGAGGGTCAAAAGGCCCGGGTCCTCTGCGGCCCTCTCTACAACACTGCGGACCTGTTGAAGGACCCTCACTTCACCGGAAGAGACTTCTGGTCTGGCATAGAGCACCCATTTACCGGCTCCATCGATTATCCGGGCCCTCCCTTCCGGATGTCGGAGACTCCTAGGCAGATCCGCCGGTCGGCCCCCCTCCTCGGAGAGCACAACGAGGAGGTGTACGGGCATATCGGCTACAGCAAGGATGACCTGGTCAGGCTTCGAGAGCGGGACGTGATCTAAACTTTGGCCGAAAGGGGAACGCCTCGATTGATCGGGGCCGGGGTATTAGGGATGTGTCCTAATATAAAAAACATACCAGGATGGAATGGGTGGGAAGAACAGGTCTCTTTATGAAAGGTGGCCCCAGACGTGGCTAAACTGCCTTTAGAGGGAATCAGGGTGCTGGACTTCT
>JACZVB010000181.1 GCA_022572865.1 Chloroflexota bacterium
GACGGCAGGGGCGGGGAGACCACTGTGGTCCATACGGTGCCCCTCACCGCCGGACCCATGATGCCTACCCCACAGCCTGCCCCTCCCACCCCCGAGATCGATGTCGACGCCAAGTACAGATGGGAGTTCTTCGACATAGACCAAGGGGCCAAGCCGGCCCTGGCTCTCAACAGCCAGGGCGAGCCGGGCATCGCCTACATACTCGAAGAGATCCGCGGGCTCATTAACTTTGCGGCATGGAATGGCGAAGGTTTCGACCTGTCCACGGTAGACAAGGGCTATTTCTACGCTCCCCTGGACCTGGCCTTTGGCCCCGACGACAGGCCCTACGTCTCCTGGCACGATCACCAGGACCCAGATGGGTTCATCCCGGAGCTGGGCGATGCCACCCTCGGTTTCCTGACCGATGACGGCTGGCAGGTTGAGGCGGCTTTCAGCAAAGGGCATGACGGTTGGGACAACTCGATCGCGGTGGACGCACAGGGTAACGTCCACATGGTGGCAGTGGACCCGTATCAGTTTCTAAGTGAGTCGGGAATCGAATACTACTTCTTCGATGGAGAGAGTTGGACGGTGGAGGAGATAGGGTCGGGCCCGATCTCCTACGAATGGGGTACCGGCCTTGTCCTGGATGCATCCGGGACCCCCCACCTGACCTACCATGACGACGAGGTCGCGGACCTGTTCTACGCTGTTAAAGGCCCGGAGGGCTGGGTCATAAACACGGTGGACAGCGAGGGTGACGCCGGCAAATTCGCCTCCCTAGTCCTGGACAGCAATGAAATGCCGGTGATCTCCTATCTGGAGCTCACCGGGCCAGACGGCGGGATCTCCAGTGGGAACGTCAAGCTGGCCAGGGCCACCTCTATTGTCAACGGCACCCCTGAGTGGGAGATCCAGGAGATCGGCTCCCTCCCCGATATCTTCATGGGCTTCAGGGGGGCACGGTTGATCACCTCCCTGGCCCTGGATTCCGACGACAACCCCATAGTGGTCTATTCCGACCAGAGCACTATCAAGCTGAGCCACTTCGATGGCGAGGAATGGAGCACCGAGACCGTGACCACAAGAGGTGAACTGCCCTTCGGTCAGCTGGTGTCGTTGGACATAGACGCCGACGGCGTGCTCCACCTGGCCTATACCGTAATAGAGAGAAGGGACTTCCCGGGGGTGCTAGGGACCGTAACCTATGCCCGGGGCACACCGATCGAATAGCTGAGCCAGGTGCAATGAGGGCGGCAGTCCCGACCAGGTCGGGGCTGCCGCCCTTTCATGCCTAGGTTCGTCCTCCTCTGGACAGGAGGTGGGTAAGTTCGGCCAGGGCGTTGTAGGCGTAGGAGATATATGTCAGTGGGGGCAGGTCCAGCTTCGTGACCTTCTCCTCCCGCTCCATGCTGGTAGAGAAACCAAAGGGGGAGGGACTGAAGTCCACCGTCAACTCGTACAAGTCTCCATCGGCGCAGACCACCACGCATCCCCTGTCGCTCCCCTGCCCCTCGGGGGGCTCGGCCTCCACGGCCCGCAGGGTCAGGCTCCCGTAGAAGGAGGGGAAAGGGTCCAGCCTGCCGGCCGCCTGGTGAAGTATCTCCCTGAGCCGGGCGGCGGTCTCTTCCAGGGCAGCGTCGGCCTCGGATATGTACTGGCCTGGGGTCAGGTCTTTCTGAGTCATGTTAGTGGGCCTCCGGTCGCGCATTATAGGCGACGCCCTTGTGCCGGGCAAGGCGCGAATCCACGTGCCTCATCTGATTATTGACATCCCGACTGATTTGGATTACTTTGGCTGTGATGGCTTTACGAAAGCGAAAGCGAAACAGGGCCGCGGCTTATCTGGGCGATCTCCTTCGAGGGAGCACGGACTCCTTGCTCCTGGCCCTCATCGGGGACTCGCCTATGTACGGCTACAGCATAATGAAGGAGATAGAGCGCAGGACCGATGGTGGCCTGCACTTCAAGGAAGGCACCCTTTATCCGGCGTTGCATAGGCTGGAACAGGATGGATTGATCAAGGGTGAATGGGTTGCGGTCAAGGGGATGGAACGCAGATATTACTCTCTGACTGAGGTGGGGGTGGAGGTGCTGGAGCGTAGAAGGGAGCAGTGGCGGCAGTTCTCTACCGCTGTGAACCGTATAATAGGCCCCGAGGCTTCGTGATCCGCGGCCAAGAGCGTTCGACATGACCCCAGGACTAGAAGAATATCTGGAACAGGTCAGACGCCACCTTGGTCTGGGGCGTGAATCCGAGGGGCCGATAATTCGTGAGCTCAGATCCCACCTGGAGGAGAGGACCCGGGACCTGAGGGAAGCGGGTACGTCCGAGCAGGACGCCTTGGCCGGGGCCATCGGCTCCTTCGGCCGCCCCAGGTCCGTTGCCAGGTTGCTTTTCGAGGCCCATCACAGGGTCACCTGGTCGGAAGTTGGGCTTGCGGCTTTTCCCCATCTGATGGTCGCTTTCCTGTTTGCTGCCAGGGGATGGGACAACTGGTTCTGGGCCCCTGTCCTCCTCATCCCAATAGTGATCGTAACCCTGTACGGCTGGTGGCAGGGCAAGCCCAGCTGGCTCTACCCGTGGGTGGGATACTCGCTGATACCCCTGGCCATAGGCGCCTATCTGGTGGCCTCCCCCGTCATAGGCCAGGCCGCTGACCTGTTCTTCTCCTCGGGCCCCGTGCCCGATACCTGGGCCATGGTGGGCCTGGTCATCTTCCTTCCCATGGCAGCCTGGATCATCCTTTCAACAACTATCAAAGTGGCCCGTAGAAACTGGATGCTGGCGTCCCTGATGCTGCTGCCCCTGCCGGTGATCGTCACATGGCTCGCCCTTCAGCAGAGGGTGGGGGGACTGTTCGGAGGGAGCAGTCACGCACTGCACCAGTTGGACGGGACCATGGCGCTGGTCCATATTACCCTGGCCCTTACCACGATAATATTCCTTCTGCTCAGGGACCGGACTTACAAAGTATGCGCTCTGATGGCCGTGGCCCTGTTCTTGTTCGCAGCCATCCTGCACAGCGCTGATGCCGACATGGGCCTCCTGTCCACGGCCATTGCCGGCCTTCTGATCTTGGGACTGCTCCTCTCCCCGGCGGTTATCGAATCGGTGTCCGACCGCTGGGATGCCCGGCGCCGCGGTCTGGGGGCAGGTTGACCCAGGGCTGTTATGGAAGATGATGGACTCACCAATACCGCCATCTAGTCTATGGAGTTTTAGAGAATGAGCCTCGATTTTCAGCAGGGAACCCCCGATAATCCCTCGGGCCATGCGATTCTCTATTTTACGGGCTACGGCGATGAGTCCTCGGTCTACGCAACCTATCTAATCGTGCCCCCCATCAAGATCGAGCTCGCCAAGTATATGCCGCCCTTGTTCGCATCGAAGGTGTCCCTGTCCGATATGGAGAATATCTCATCGATTCCCCTGCCTCCAGTGCCTGAGCAGGTCGAGAGTTTGGGGTATCTCAGCGCTCTGGCCGAATCCAGAGGCGACGATCTGGTCTACGGCGGCGTCGTGGATGCATCGGATGTGGAGAGGATGCTCTACAGCACCAGTGAAGCTGCCAGGACATACCTGGAAATGTACAACAGAAGGCCTTCTATCCCCGAGCTTACCGCACTGAGAGAGGGCAAAGAAAGCTCATCAGGCGATGTCGGAGAAGTCCTCTTTCCCCTCATGAGCGATAGGGACAAGCTGGGTGAGCTGTCCAAGTTGACAGGGGCCCTTAAGTATGCGGTGGAGGGCAGCGACCACGTGATGGCCGGGGAGATTCGTCATCAGATGAAGATCCTGGGCAAACACCTGGGAGAGAATTTCAAAATAGGTGAGCTGATCGAGGCCGCACAGTCTCCCGGGATTGTAGCCAGCAAGCTCTCCGCTCTATACACAGAGCGCTGTTACAAGCTGTGCGATGAGGATTACCTTGAGGTTGCCCGAATAGAGCAGGAGATCAAGAAGCTCACGGACGGCTGATCCCGTACCCTAGTCCCAGTTGCCACCCTTCCTACCGCCCCTTCATCGCTGGTGGTTCGCGCCCGTAGAGGGGCCTGAGGCTACTGGCTTAGCAGGAAAACCACCACATTGGCTATATCCTGCGTAGTCAGGGTCTCCCCGAAATTCTGAGGCATAAGGCCCGAGGGGAAACCATCCACTACGAAGGCGTTGGGGTCCATAATGGACTGGGTTATATACTCCTCGGCGCTCAGGCCCGGCACCCTGGTTTCAGCTGTTGTGGCGATGCCCTGGAGGCTTGGGCCCAGGCCGGTGGCGCCATCGATAGAGTGGCACGTGCTGCAGGTCAAGGGTGAGGCTGTTGCGAACACCTGCTCGCCTGCTGCCGGATCACCGGTAGGCTGGGCTATAGGCGTTGGCGTTGACGTGGGTTCAGGGCCCGGGATGGGAGTAGGTGAGGGGGCGGCAGTGGGGGCGGGAGTGGCGGGTGGTGAGGGGGCGGCGAGAGCTCCG
>JACZVB010000182.1 GCA_022572865.1 Chloroflexota bacterium
ACCTTTCGATCCCCAGCAGGAGATCAGACTCGCTGCAGTCGGCAGGAAGTCGGATGGTTTCAGTCTCGATGCCTACTGCCCGTGCCGCCCTCTCCTTGGCCGCTACGTACACTTCCGAGGCCGGGTCTTGCCCTACAAGCACCACCGCCAACCCAGGTGTCACTCCCGCCTCCAGGCGGAGGAGGTCAACTCCCTGCCTTACCTCGCCGCGCACTTCCCCGGCGATGGCGCGTCCGTCTAATATTCTGGCTGTCACAGGCGATCTACCTCAATCCGCTATAGCAAATGCTACGGTTTCGAACGGCCATCTGGATAATCAACACCTCCACCTCAGATGAATTGTAACAAATTTCACTAACGATTGCAATATTAATCACAAACCATTGTGGCCATTTTTGAGAGTACTACTGCTCCGCATTCGTCCTCTCCCGAGGTCCGTTTTGGCAATCCGGATACAGTATGCCCCATCGTTAGACCCGTGACCCGGCGAGGCGATGCTATAATGGGTGACCCGGCACTCAAACAGATACCATTTACCGGGACATGGAGAGCTGAGTGAGCCGTTTCTCCGAGGCCCTGAAGTGGAAACCCTTCGTGGTGACTGCAGAGATGACGCCCCCCAAGGGGGTAGACATCAGCAGGAATCTGAAAGACATCAAAGCCCTTAGGGGAGTGGACGCGGTAAACGTTACGGACCAGAACGCCTCGGTCATGCGCCTCGGGCCTCTCGCCCTGTCCAGGGTCTTGAAGGAGCGAGGGATCGAGCCCATCTGTCAGTTCACCTGCCGGGACCGCAATCGCATAGCCCTCCAGTCCGATCTCCTCAGCGCCTATGTCCTGGGCATCGAAAATATCCTGTGCCTGACCGGCGATCCCACGGGCACCGGCGACCATCCCGATGCGAAACCCGTCTTCGACCTCACGGTGATGGAGCTGCTCCATGCGGCTAAGCTGCTGGAATCGGGAAAGGACATGGCCGGCCACGACCTGCAAGGCGCGCCTCTATTCTGCCTGGGGGCTGCGGCCAGCCCGGGCGCGCCCATCGATAAAGAGCTCCCCCGGATGGAGGAGAAGGTGCGGGCCGGGGTGCGCTTCTTTCAGACCCAGGCGGTCTACGACCCGGACAGTTTCCAGGAGTTTATGAACGCCGCCAGGCCCCTGGGCGTTCCGGTGCTGGCAGGGATAGTGGTCCTCAAGTCCGGGAAGATGGCCCGTTACCTGAATAGCAATGTGCCCGGCATCACAGTGCCCCAGCCCCTGATCGACGAGATGGACCGCGCCGAGAGCCGTGTGCAGAAGGGCATCGAGATCGCCGCTCGCACCATCCGCGCCGTGAGGCAGATGTGTCAAGGGGTGCACATAATGCCCATGGGCTGGGAGGCGAAAGTGCCGGAGATCATGAAAGCTTCGGGATTGCTGGACGCAGGCTCGCCCGACACTACCGAGAGAGGAGTGCGGGTGTCATCATAAGCCACGCTGTGCGCATCTCCCAGTGAAAGGCCTCAAGACCCCCTACCATCTCTGGCAAGGCCTGCCCCGCTGGAAGCAAACCCTATTCCTCATCTGCATCACCCAGGGCATTACCTCTACCGGGTGGACCTTCATGAGCCCCCTCTACCCCATCTTTATCCAGGAGGAGCTAGGTATCGGCGATGCCAAGGAAGCCGCCTTCTGGGCCGGCCTCACCTCGGGTGTATTCGCCATCTCCATGGGGCTCGCCGGCCCCTTCTGGGGGTATCTGGCCGACCGCCACGGCCGCAAGCCGCTCCTCATCAGGGCATACGCCGCCGGCTCCCTGATATTGCTGCTTTCCGGCCTGGTGACCAACGTCACCCAGCTCATGGGGGTCCGAGTCCTCCACGGGGCCATCTCGGGCAGTGTGGGGCCATCCATGGCCCTGGCAGCGTCCGCCGTCCCCAGAAACCGTATGGCTCTGGCCGTGGGCATGCTTCAGTTTGCGAATTTCTTCGCCATCAGCATCGGGCCCCTCATTGGAGGACAGCTCGCCAACGCAGTGGGGTTCAGGACCACCTACTTCATATCTTCGGCAGTCGTGGCTATCAGCACCCTGACCGTAACCCTCTTTGTTCACGAGAACTTCCAGAGGCCCCAGGATGCCAGAAGCGGGCTGTCCGGGCTATTCAACGAGACCCGGGATGTGCTACGTACCAAGGGCCTTCTTCCCGTCCTTATGGTCCTGCCGATAATCCAGGGCGCCCCCGTCATCATGCAGCCCGTTGTGCCCGGCTTCATCCAGTCCATAACCCAAGAGGGGAATGTCATCACGGGGGCGGGACTGGCCTTTGCCCTACTGGGGATGACCTCGGGTGTCAGCGCCATATTCATAGGACGGTTCAGCAGCAGGCTGAACCTTCGCGCCGTCCTGATCTTCTGCTGTTTCGGGGCGTCCCTGGCCTTCCTACCCCAGCTCTTCGTCCACAACTACCTGATATTCCTGGCGCTTTTCGCCCTCTTCGGTCTCTTCAGCGGGGGAATGCTCACCGCCATCAACGCTATGGTAGGGACGCTGATACCGAAGCGGAACCTGGGGGCGGCCTTTGGAGTGGTCAACTCCGCCAACGCTATGGCCTGGGGCCTGGGGCCCCTGGCGGGAGGCTCCCTTGCCTGGAGCATCGGACATCGAAGGGTCTTTCCGGTAGCGTCCACAATGCTGGCTGTAACCGGGGCCGCCGTCGCCGTAATATTCAAGGGGATACGGGCCCCGGTCATCACCGATCGCCGGGCAGCCACAACAAAAACACCAAGTGGCGCTACATAGCCTCTAGTGCTTAGTCACCTCGCAATGTGTACAAGCGTGATGAGCTATATTATGCTGTGCCGTGCCCAAAGCAGAAACGATTATCGAGTTGACGCCCGACGAACGTGAGAGCCTGGAGCAGGTGATTCGGGCTCGCACGGCACTATGCCGGGCTGTGCAACGGACGTGCTGCCGCGCGCCGTTGATGCTTGGTCGTTAGGTCCCGAGGAGGCTGTGGTGCAAGAGACTCAAGCACACAAAGGTGAGGTCTTTAGAGACCTGCATACCGCCGAAGGCATCTTCGTGATGCCAAACGCCTGGAATGCAGGTAGTGCCTGTATGTTGGAGTCGGCCGGATTTCCGGCTATAGGCACGACGAGTGCCGGCATTGCTTTTTGCTTGGGGCTTCCTGATTACGAGAGTGTTTTATCAAGGGATGCGGCGCTGGAGGAGACTCAACGAATTTCCATGGCAGTTAAAGTCCCCGTCAGTGCAGACGCGGAGAACGGATATGGTCATGAGCCCGAAGAAGTAGCCGAATCGATCCGACTTTTTGCAGCTGCCGGGGCGGTGGGGGCTAGTATCGAAGACTTTTCGGCAAGTTTCGGGGATACACTGTATGACCGTTCCCATGCCGTCGACCGAATCCGGGCCGCGAAGGAGGCAGCTGAGTCACTCGGCTTTCCCTTCACGCTAACGGCAAGATCGGAATGCTATCTTATCAATCATCCCGAACCGTTCAAAGAATCAGTAATCCGTGCGAATCTGTACAGGGAGGTCGGTGCTGACTGTTTGTACGTGCCTGGAGTAAAAGACGCCGAAACTATCGCTTCGCTAGTCAGCGAGATTGACGGGCCAATCAATGTGGTAATGGGTTTGGCCGGAAACCCGCTCAGTGTGTCCGAACTGAAGGCCCTTGGAGTGAAGAGGGTAAGTATCGGAGGTTCGTTGACGAGAGCCACATTCGGAATAATCCGCCGAGCAGCGGAGGAAATACGAGATCACGGTACATTCAAGTTCGCGGCGGAGCAAGTGCCCGATGAAGAGCTTTGTCGGTTCTTCTCAGCACGAATTGGAAAGTCTGGTGGGGCTGGCACCTAACCTAATACGGATACCTTAGCTAGCCCCTTAGCCCTTCCCCTTTGGCCTGGCGGATACCAGCGCTGCCACCCTGTCCAGCACCTGGTGGGCCACCTCCGACTTCATCAGGGTCGGCAGCTCCTCCATCTTCCCCCCCCGGTGGATGATGGTCACCCGATTGGTCTCGGACCCGAAGCCACTCCCCTCGGCAGTGATATCGTTGGCGACGATCAGGTCCAGACCCTTCTTCTCGAGTTTCTGACGCGCGTTGGCCACCAGGCCCTCGCTTTCGGCGGCAAACCCCACCTTTATCAGGCCCGGGGCCTTCGTCTCCGTCAGGATGTCGGGAGTCTCCTCCAACACCAGGGTCATGGCTTTGCCGCTCTTCTTGATCTTGTTGTCCGCAGCAAACGAGGGGCGGTAGTCGGCTACGGCGGCCGCCATAATGAGAACATCGGTCCCGGCTGCCTGCCTGGCCACGGCGTCCCTCATCTCCTGGGCCGTGGTCACGGGTATCATCTGGGTGCCGTAGGGAGGCCTCAGGCCCGTGGGAGCGGAGATCAGGACGACCCCCGCGCCCCGGTCCCGAGCCGCCTCCGCAAGAGCGTATCCCATCTT
>JACZVB010000183.1 GCA_022572865.1 Chloroflexota bacterium
GGCGTAGCCCAGGCCGTAGACGAAGATGTCCAGGGGGCGCTGGGCGGTAATGCGAGGATCGAGCTGGCGCACGGCCCCCGCGGCGGTGTTTCGGGGGTTGATGTAGAGAGGTTCTCCGGCCTCCAGCCTCTCCTGGTTCAGCTTCTCGAAGCCGCTCCTGGTCATGTAGACCTCTCCCCGGACCTCGAACTGCCGGGGCGCGTCCTTTGGAACGGACAGGGGAATAGAGCGAATGGTCCTCAGGTTCTGGGTGACGTCCTCGCCCCGGTATCCATCGCCGCGGGTAGCCCCCCGGACCAGGGCCCCGTCCTGATAGGTGAGGGCCACGGCCAGGCCGTCGTATTTCAGCTCGCACACCATATCGAAATCGAGGTCGTCCAGCCGGTCGGAGACCCGACGCCGCCACGCCGTGAGCTCCTCATTGGAGAAGGCGTTGGCCAGGCTTAGCATGGGCACGCGGTGTTCTACCGACTCGAAGGCATCAAGGGGCTCGGCACCGACTCGTTGAGTGGGAGAATCCGAGGTGACAAGCTCCGGGTGCTGCTCCTCTAAAGCCCGGAGCTCTCGCATCAGGGTGTCGTACTCGCTGTCGGTAATGACCGGGTCGTCGAGGACGTGGTATCGATGGTTGTGGTGGTCGATCTGCCCCCTGAGCTCAACGATTCTCTTGCGGATATCGGTGGACTCAGGCATGGCAACAATCCCCTGGAACAGTCCTGGGCCCTAGCCGGCCCGGGCCTAGGCGGGTTTCCCCCCTCGGTATCCCAGCTTCTCCAGGGCCTGCCCGAGGGCTGTTAGGACATCGTCGATATCTTCCTCGGTGACGTGGCCCAGGTGGCCTATTCGAAATATCTTTCCAGCCAAGGCCCCCGGGCCGCCGGCCAGCACTACGTTATAGTCTTCTCGGATCACCTTCAGAAGCTCTGCAACGTCGATGCCCTCAGGCCTGTTGACGGCGGTGACGGTGTTGGAAGCAACCTCATCTCGGGCCAGAAGGGAGAGGCCCAGGGCCCTCACCCCTTCTCTTGCCCGCCGGGTGACGGCGGCGTGGCGCTCGATGATGTTGGGCAGCCCCTCCTTCGCCATGATCTCCAGGCCCGTGTCCAGGGCGTAAAAGGTGGATAGGGCGGGGGTCCAGGGAGTCTGGCCATTCTCCAGGTAGGATTTCGCCTTAGCGAAGTCCCAGTTATATCGGGGCATCTTTGCCTCACGGTATGCCGCCCAGGCCCGGGGGCTGACGCTGGCCATAGCCAGGCCCGGGGGCGACATCCAGCCCTTCTGGGAGGCGGTGACCACCACATCGCAGGCCCAGGCGTCCACCGGCAGGTCTATGGACCCGATGCTGCTGATGGCATCCACCAGCAGAATCCTGTCCTCCTCGTCGACGATACGGCTGATGGAGGCCAGGTCGTTGGTCACGCCAGTAGAGGTCTCGTTGTGGGTCACGAGAACGGCCTTTATCGAGTCGTCGGCTTCCAGGGCTTCTCTTACGTCCTCGGGGTTTATGGCCTCGCCGTAGGGTGCGGTTATGGTGCTGACCTCCGCCCCGAAGGCGGTGGCGATTTCCGAGTAACGCTGACCGAAGGCCCCGATGACCAGGGCCAGGACCCTGTCCCCGGGCGAGAGGGTGTTGACTATGGAGGCCTCCATGGCCCCGGTGCCCGAGCAGGTCAACACGAAGAGGTCGTTCTCCGTCTGGAACAGCTTCATAAGCCGGTCGGTCACCCTTTCGACGAGGGCCTTGAAGTCGGGGCCCCGGTGATTGATCATCTGGGCGCGCATGGACTCCAGCACCTCCTCGGGCACGGGTGTCGGGCCTGGAATACGCAGGTTGACCGTCGGTGTTTTCATATCTTTCCCATTTGGCATGGAGCCCTGTTGATTACTTGGGGTGACTAACGTCTGTTTCCCACCCGCCCGCCCACAAATGTACGAGCATGGGGGCTCAGCCCCCAAACCCCCAGCCATGGTTCGACCCTTCGACCTTACTCCCTTCGACGAAGCTCAGGACAGGCAGGACAGGCAAGCTCACCACGAGCGGAAAAAACCGCTCACCCTGAGCCTGTCGAAGGGTGCTCCCCTGTATTCGCCGTATCAGCGTCTATGATTTTAATCAAGTGGCGTTTGCCGGCTTTGATCAGGCTTCCCGCATAAATATTAGTATCCATCGGACGTCGGCTATCGGGCTGGGGTTCCTGTGATAGTGAAATGTCAGAGGTCCCAAGTTTTTGATCGTCAATCTTTACGCCCCCATCCTTTATGAGCCGTTTCGCCTGGCCTATTGTGGATACCACTCCGGCTTTAATAAGCAATCGGGGAACGTTTATTCGATGAAAAATCAGGTCACGTATGGTCTTCGTCCTCTTGGCGTTTGACTCCATGCTTGAACTGAGAAGAACACCTGCGTTAGGACCTGAAATCGGGTTGGAAAACGATAATTGAAACTCCACCAAGTTGTCCGGGGCCTCTTTGCGCTGGACGATGCGCCCGAAGTCGGCCTCGGCGGCCCGGGCCGCATCGGACCCGTGGAACTGGGCCACGATCTCTCGGGCCAGCCGCTTCTTTATCTCCATCGGGTTTACAGAGCGGGTTTCGAGGGCCTGGCGCATCTCATCCAACTCGGGGTCCGGGACATCGGTTACCAGCTCGAAGTAGTCCATCATCAGGTCGTCCTTGAGGCGCATGACCTTAAAGTAGGTCTCCTTGGGCGGCTCGTCGATGCCTATGTAGTTGTCCAGGCTCTTGCTCATGCGCAAGGTGCCGTCAGTGCCCACCAGGATGGGGACCATGAGACACTGCTGAGGCCTCTGGCCCATCATGGATTGCAGCTCCCGCCCCAGGAGCAGGTTGAACTTCTGGTCCGTGCCACCGAACTCCACGTCCGCCTCGATGATGACGGAGTCGTAGGCCTGGAGCAGGGGATACAGAAGCTCCGTGATGGCTATGGGCTTGTTGGCGGCATACCGTTTGGAGAAGTCGTCCCGGGCCAGAAGCTGGGCCACGGTGAACCTGCTGGTGAGCTTTATAATATCGGACAGGTCGAACTTGCCGAACCACTCACTCTGCCACCGCACCTCGGTCCTGTCCCGGTCCACCACCTTGAAGAACTGGTCCAAATAGGTCTGGGCGTTGTCCTTCACCTCCTGGGCGGAAAGCATGGGCCGGGTGGCCGACTGGCCGCTGGGGTCGCCGATCTGTGCGGTCCAGTCCCCGACTATCAGGACCACCTGGTGCCCCAGCTCTTGAAACTGTCTGAGCTTCCGGAGGCCCACTGCGTGGCCCAGGTGGATGTCGGAGCGGCTGGGGTCGAAGCCCATCTTGAGCCTGAGGGGCTTGCCCGCGGCCAGGAGCTGGTCCATCTCCTCCCGAATGATGACCTCGGCCACGCCCCGGCTCAACATCTGAGACATCTGGCAATTATCCATTGACATAGCTCTCGGCGAGGACCTCTCGGGCCCGGGCCACGTCCCTATTCATCTGGTCGATCAGCTCCTGGGGCCCGGAGAAACGGGCGTCGCCCCTAACCTGGGTGATGAAGTCTACCGATAGGCTCTGGCCATACAGATCGCCGTCGAAATCGAATATGTAGACCTCTATACAGTGCTTCACTCCATCGAAGGTGGGGTTAGTGCCAATGTAGCTGATGGAGTCCATGACGGCTCCCTTGACCCTGGCCCTGGTGGCGTATATCCCGTCTGCGGGCAGCGCCCTCTCCGCATCGACCTCCAGGTTGGCGGTGGGAAACCCCAGGCTACGGCCCCTCTTTTCGCCGACGACCACCTGGCCGCTGAGGTTGAAAGGCCGGCTTAGCAGGCTTCTGGCCCGGGCCACATCCCCCTGGGCCAGGGCATCCCGAATCACGGTGCTGCTGACCGCCTGGTCCCCTTCCTGAACAAAATCCATACAGATCACCTGGAAGTCCATCTCCCCGCCCAGCTCGGACAGCATCGCAATATCGCCTTCTCGCTTGCTGCCAAGGGCGAAGTCCGGGCCGACAACCAGGACCTTCATCCTCAAATTGTCCTTGAGCAAGGTGACGAACTCTCTGGCCCGAAGCTGGGAAACGGCCCTGGTGAAGGTGATGGCCACCACACGGTCTAGCCCCAGGGATTTCATCGCCTTCAGCCGGTGGTCAAGGTCCATCAGATAGCGGGGCTGGAAGTCCGGCGTCAGCACAGTTCGAGGGTGGTTTCGGAAGGTCAGCACCGCCGAAAGCAGGCCCCGGGACCTGGCCTCTTCCATCGTCCGCCGCAGCAGGCTCTGATGGCCCAGGTGCACGCCATCGAAGACGCCTATGGTAACGGCTGTCCCCTTCGGGATCGAGACCTTGCGCAGCTCTTCTATCACGCTGAAACCCTTCACAGTACACATGACCCCTACCAGCGATAGGGGTCATGTTCCCAGGATACTATCATAGCCCTTTTGAGGGGTCAATTGATACC
>JACZVB010000184.1 GCA_022572865.1 Chloroflexota bacterium
TCACCCCCGGGACCTCGTTAACTATGCGATTGGATATCCTCGCCAGCACATCATAGGGGAGGCGGGCCCAGTCTGCGGTCATGGCATCATCACTGGTCACGGCCCTGATGGCTACCATGTTCCCGTATGTCCGGTAGTCCCCCATCACCCCGACGGTGTGCAGTGGGGCCAGTACCGCAAAGCTCTGCCACAGCTCTCGATACAGCTTTGCAGCCTTGATCTCGTCCATGACTACCCAGTCGGCGCCCCGCAGCATCTCCAACCGTTCCCTGGTGACCTCACCTATGATGCGTATCGCCAGTCCGGGGCCCGGAAAAGGCTGCCGGTATACCATCTCCTCGGGCATCCCCAGGGCCAGTCCCACCTCCCGCACCTCATCCTTGAACAGCTGCCGGAGGGGCTCGACGAGGGAAAGCTTCATGGCATCGGGAAGGCCGCCCACGTTGTGGTGGGTCTTGATCTTCACCGATGGGGAATTCTCCGGTGGGTTGCTCTCGATGACGTCGGGATACAGGGTGCCCTGGGCCAGGAACTGGGGATCTCCCAGCTTGCTGGCCTGCTCCTCGAAGACCCGGATGAACTCTTCGCCTATGATGTGGCGTTTCTCCTCGGGGTCGGTGACCCCGGCTAACCGGGTCAGAAATCGATCGACTGCATCCACGTATATCAGGTTCAGATTTAGATTTCGCTCGAAGACGGCCCGGACCCGCTCAGGCTCTTCCCGACGTAGCAGGCCGTTGTCCACGAATATACAGATCAGCTGATCGCCGATGGCCCTTTGGACCAGGGCCGCTGTCACGGCGGAGTCGACACCCCCGGACAAGGCGCAGATCACCTTCCCCGACCCCACCTGCTCCCTTATCCGCCTTACCGACTCAGTTACGAAACTTTTCGGGGTCCAGGTGCCCTTACAGCCGCATATCTCGTACAGGAAGTTCTTGAGAATGGTCTTCCCATCGGGGGTATGAGAGACCTCGGGGTGAAACTGGAGTCCGATGATTTTGTGATCGTTCCCCAGGACCGCCACGGGCGCATTGTCGGTGTAGGCCAGGCTGGAAAACCCGGGAGGCATCTCCGTTATCTGGTCGCCGTGGCTCATCCATACGGGCAGCTCTTGAGGCAGGCCGCGGAAGATGGGATGGTCGGAGACGTTCTGGTGGAGGACGGCCGGGCCGTACTCCCGCTTGACCCCCGAGGCCACCTTGCCACCGAGCTGGTGGGTCAGGGCCTGCATACCGTAGCAGATGCCGAGAATGGGGACCTTGCTTTCGTACACGTAAGCGGGGACCAGGGGGGCCGAAGGATCGTAGACGCTGGAGGGGCCGCCGGAGAGGATGTATCCCCGGGGCTTCAGGGGCGCGATCTTCTCCCACGGTGTGTTGTAGGGAAGAACCTCACAGTAGACCCGGCACTCTCGGACCCGCCGGGCTATGAGCATGCTGTACTGTGACCCGAAATCCAGTACGACGACTGCTTCGGGGCGTTCCTGGAAAGTATCTTCTGCGCCTTTGTCAGGCGACTCCTTGGGGCCGACTTTTCTGCCGGCTATCTCCAGGTAGGTGGATACCTCTAAGTCATCGGTGGCTGCCACCCGACGACTGCCGGTTCTAGCACCCTTTTTCGCCAAGGAACCTCCCCAGTAATCTCGACCTCAGATTATCACACGTGCTATACTGGGTCAAGGCTGAAACGTGCCTGAGATACAGCAGTAAGCCTCTCTTTATATGTCTTTATCCCACCACCCCGATATCGGGAAAGCAGCCGAGATCCTGAAAAAGGGCGGGTTAGTGGCCTTTCCCACCGATACCCTGTACGGCCTGGGGGCCCACGCCTTCATCGGTAAGGCGGTTGAGCGGGTATACAAGGCCAAGGGCCGCCCATATCAGAAACCCATTCCCCTCTTGATCGGGTCCCTCGATGACCTGGCCCTGCTGACAGACGACTTTCCCGAGGTGGCGGCGCGGCTGGCCCGGGCCTTCTGGCCGGGTGCCCTGACCCTGGTGGTGAAGAGCTCCGCCCGGGTCCCAGGTCGCATCACAGGTGGAGGCGATACCGTAGCGGTCCGAATGCCCGCTCACCCCGTGGCGCGGGAGCTGATCATCCGGCTCGGAGCACCTATAACGGGCACCAGCGCCAACAAGACCGGTGGCCCCGACCCGGCGACTGCAACAGAGGTGCGAAAGCAGCTTGGCCGCCTGGTTGACCTCATCATAGATGGCGGGGCCTGCCCCGCAGGCCGGCCCTCCACCGTGGTGGACATCACCGCTGAGAGGCCGGTCCTCCTCAGACAAGGGGCGGTACCGGAAGCACAGATAGAAGAGGTGTGCGGGGCTCTGGCACAGGCCTAGGGGCCGGCCCTTACGTATTTTAGATGAACAAGAAGACTATCCGGGACATCGATGTGGAAGGCAAGCGCGCCCTGGTAAGGGTCGATTTCAACGTGCCCCTGGACCCGGATACGGGCGCCATACTGGACGACAGCCGCATAAAGGCCACACTTCCAACCCTAACGTATCTGCTGGACCATGGGGCTAGTCTGGTGATCTGCTCCCACATAGGGCGGCCTAAGGGGAGGGTGGTGGAATGCCTCAGAATGGCGCCCATAAGCCACCACCTGGCAAGCTGTATAGCCGGATCGATAGCAACCGCCACCGAATGCGTCGGAGACACGGTTGCAACCGCGGCGTCGAGACTCAGGCCGGGTGACATGCTTATGCTGGAAAATCTGCGGTTCAACCCCGGCGAGGAGGGTAACGATCCCGAGTTCGCCAGGTCTCTGGCCTCACTGGGAGATATCTTCGTCAACGATGCCTTCGGCACGGCCCACCGGGCCCACGCCTCGACCGTCGGTGTCGCGAGGTGCCTTCCGGCGGTTGCGGGGCTTTTGATGGAGAAGGAGTTGGAGTTCTTGGGCATGGCCATGGAGAACCCTCGCCGCCCTTTCACAGCCCTGCTGGGCGGCGCGAAGATAAACGATAAGATGGCTGTCCTGGAGAGGCTGCTGGAGAGGCTGGACGTGCTCCTGATAGGCGGTGGCATGGCGGGCACCTTCCTGAAGGCCAAGGGCCATGAGATAGGCGGGTCCCTTCTGGAGGAGGAGAGCCTGGAGTTCGTCTCCAAGATCATGGCCACGGGCAGCGACAGGGGCATTCCGGTTGTGTTGCCGGTGGACGTAGTGGTCGGAGACAGTTTTGATTCCGATGCGACCCCGGAAATTCATGGCGTGGAGGACGTGCCGGAGGACGGACACATCATGGACATAGGGCCCGAGACTGTAGACCTTTTCGAAGAGTACCTGAAGAAGAGCGAGACGGTGTTCTGGAACGGCCCTATGGGCGTTTACGAGTTTCCTGCCTTCGCCCAGGGCACCAGGCGTATGGCCCAGGTCCTGGCCGGACTGCAGGCCACAACCGTGGTCGGGGGAGGCTCCACAGCCGATGCCGTCATCGGATTGGGCCTGGCCGGAGAGATGGACCACGTGTCCACCGGTGGGGGAGCTTCCCTGGAGTTTCTAGAAGGTAAGATTCTGCCTGGCGTGGCTGCGCTGATGGACAGATAAAGGACAACGGATTTACAGGTGACTCAGCAAGACCTCATCGCCCAGGTGGCCCAATCCACCCCTTCGAAGATAATCTTCCTGGTGATCGATGGGCTGGGAGGGCTACCCCACCCCGACACGGGGAAGTCGGAGTTGGAGACAGCATACACCCCCAACCTGGACCGTCTGGCCGCCAGGGCCATGTGCGGCCTCACCGATCCTGTGGCCCCTGGAATAACCCCGGGCAGCGGCCCCGGACACCTGGCCCTCTTTGGTTATGACCCGGTCAAGAGCCTGATCAAGAGGGGCGTTCTGGAAGCCGCGGGCATCGGCCTGGACATGGGCCCCGACGACCTGGCCGTCCGGGGAAACTTCTGTACCGTGGACAAGAACGGGGCGATCACCCATCGTCGGGCCGGCAGGCTGCCTACCGAGGAGAGCCGGGTCCTGTGCCGCCAGATGGACCGGATTCAGGTCTCGGGTGTGGAGATAGAGGTCCACCCCGTTGAGTCCCACCGCTTTGTCATCATCTTCAAGGGCCGGGGCCTCAGCGACGAGCTGGCCGATACCGACCAGCAGGTAACCGGCGTGACTCCACCCCCGGTCAAGGCCCTGACCCAGGATGCGGTTTCCTCGGCCGCCATGGTAAACGAGTTCGTCGAGAAGGCGCGAGGGGTCCTGGGCAACCAGCCCAAGGCCAACATGATAACCCTGCGCGGTTTTTCCAAGCTCCCTGACCTCGCTCCCATGAAGCAGGTCTACAAACTCAACCCCGTGGCCCTGGCCACCTACCCCATGTATCGCGGCCTCGCCCGGCTGCTGGGCATGAAGTATCTGGACACCGGCCCCACCTTCGAGGATCAGGTCAACGACCTAGTC
>JACZVB010000185.1 GCA_022572865.1 Chloroflexota bacterium
TCGATGTGCTTATCGTTGATGTTCACGCCCTGAGATCTGTAGACTTTTTGGACCTCTCCGACCAGGTAATGCTGGACTGCCTCTTTGCCCATGATTCTCAAGATGTCCTGGGGGTTGATGGGGCCTTCGGTTAGCTGCTGCCCCGCCCTCACTTCCTCGTCCTCTTCTACGAGAAGACGGGTTGCTGCGGGCACCGGGTATTCCCGTCGGTCCTCTTCCTGGTATGAGATGATGACCCGATCATCCTCTATCTCGATCTTGCCGGACGTGCGGGCGAGGATGGCCGAGTCGGGGGCGACAGCGTCCTTATCCTTATCCTTTTTCTTCTGTTTTTGTGTGGCCAGGATGGTCTCGGTATCCACCTGTTGCCCGGCTTTGACCAGGAGCTTATAACCCGAGGGGACGGGATATTCGTCACGGTACTCCTCGCTGGCTACAGTGATGATCTTCCTTCCGTCTTCGTCATCGACCAGATGAACGGTGCTGTCCATCTCGGCGAGTATAGATTGTCCCTTGGGTGACCGGGCCTCGAACAGCTCTTCTACTCTTGGGAGGCCGCTGGTTATGTCCGTGCCGCCTGCCACCCCTCCTGTGTGGAAGGTACGCATGGTGAGCTGGGTTCCCGGCTCACCGATGCTTTGGGCCGCGATGACTCCCACGGCCTCTCCAAGCTCCACGATACTCGCTTTGGCTGGGCTCCACCCATAGCAGACCTTACAGAGGCCTCTCCGAGCCTCGCACCCCAGGGGAGACCTGACCAGAACCCGGGTGATGCCGGCGTCCTCGATCTCTTTGGCCGTGGCCTCACCGATGTCCCGGCCCTCCTCGATAATGGTATCGCCCGTCTTGGGGTGAAGGACTGGGACCGCGGTAAATCGGGACACGACCCACTCGGCCAGAGAGCCAAGGATGGCCGTCTCCGGGTCATAGGTTATCCAGGTGCTGGATGTGGTACCGCAATCATCCTCGGTTATTATGACCTCTTGTGACACGTCTATCAGGCGCCTGGTAAGGTAGCCGCTATCTGCGGTCCTCAGGGCTGTATCGGCCAGGCCTTTGCGGGCCCCGTGGGTGGAGATGAAATACTCAAGCACCGTGAGGCCCTCTTTGAAGCTGGACCTGATGGGCAGGTTTATGATGCGGCCTCGGGGGTCTGTCATGAGCCCCCTCATGCCGGCCATCTGCTTAACCTGGGAGATGTTACCCTTGGCGCCGGAGTGGGCCATCATGTATATGGAACCGTAGGAGGAGAGGTTATCTTCTATGAGTTTGGTTATCTTCTCGTCGGCCTTTCCCCAGATGTCGACGGTGTTTTTGTACAGTTCCTCATCGGTTATCAGGCCTCGCTGGTACTGCTTCGTTTCCTCGGCCACCAGATCATCGGCTTCCTTCAGCACCTGTGGTTTGCCTTCGGGCACCTTCAAGTCATTGGAGCTTATGGTCATGCCCGAGATTGTAGCGTAGGTGAACCCCAGGGTCTTGATGTCGTCTAACACAAGGGCGGTCTTCTCAGATCCTATGGCCCGGTAACATTCGGCGGTGATCTCCTTGAGGGCGGCTCGATCCACTATCTGGTTACGGAAACTCAGCTCTTTGGGGAGGATGTCGCTGAAGATTATTCTCCCCACACTGGTTTTCATTCTCCCATTGCCTGTACCCTGTATCACTTCGATCTCGGCTTGGAGACCCAACTCGTCCATGTCATGGGCCAGTTTGGCGTCATCGAAATCCCTAAACACGTGCCCCTCACCCTTGGCGCCGGGCGTTAACAGGGTCATGTAATAGCACCCCAGGACTATGTCCAGCGTGGGTGCCGTGATCGGCTCCCGTGAGCTGGGCGAGAGCATGTTCCTGGTGCTGAGCATGGCATGCTTAGCCTCTATGACCGCTGCCCGGGAGAGGGGAAGATGCACTGCCATCTGGTCTCCGTCGAAATCGGCATTGAAGGCGGTGCACACCAGGGGGTGAAGCTGTATGGCGCTGCCATCGATTAGGATAGGCCAGAAGGCCTGGATGCCGAGCCGGTGCAGGGTTGGCGCCCGGTTTAGGAGCACGGGCCTCTCCCTGGAGACCTCCTCCAGAATGTCCCACACCTCCGGCCTCGCCCTCTCGACCATCCGTTTGGCGCTCTTGATGTTGTGGGCCAGGCCCTTGAATACCAGGCGTTGCATCACGAAGGGTTTGAAGAGCTCCAGAGCCATCCGCTTGGGCAGGCCACATTGGTCCAGGCGGAGCTTGGGCCCCACCACGATTACCGATCTGCCGCTGTAATCGACCCGCTTGCCCAGGAGGTTCTGACGGAACCTGCCCTGCTTGCCCCGCAGCATGTCCGAGAGGGATTTCAGCTTGTGATTGTGACTGCCGGCTATGGCCCTGCCCCGCCTGCCGTTGTCTATGAGGGCATCGACCGCCTCTTGCAGCATCCTTTTTTCGTTGCGAATGATTATCTCCGGAGCCCCCAGCTCCAGAAGGCGCTTAAGCCGGTTGTTGCGGTTGATCACCCTGCGGTACAGGTCATTCAGGTCACTGGTGGCGAATCGGCCGCCGTCTAGCTGCACCATGGGCCGCAGGTCTGGGGGCAGCACAGGCAGGATGGTGAGAATCATCCAGTCAGCGTGATTGCCACTTTTGTATAGAGCATCCACTACCCTGAGCCGTTTGGTGGCCTTCTTATATCTCTGCCCCGAGGTCGAGTCGACCTCCAGCCTCAGGTCTTCCCGAAGCTTGCCCAGGTCCAGGTCTTCAAGGATCTCCAGAATGGCCTCTGCGCCCATGCCGGCAGAGAAAATGGAGCCGTGGCGCTCTTTCATCTCACGGTAATTGCTCTCGGGGAGCATCAACAGGGTCTTCAACTCCTGAAGCTCATCTGTTTTCTGTTTCAGGTCGCTCTTGAGGGAGTCCTTCTCTTCGCTCATGCGCCGCCGCACATCATTAATCTGCGCTATGGCGAGATCGGACTGCTCCTTGATCTTTTCGTGAGGCTGCTCCTCGACCTTGGACTTTTCCTCGGCGAACCGGTCTTCCAACTCCGTGAGCTTGGCCTGCAGGGTCTGGGCGAGGCTATCGAGGCTGTCCTCTGATACCTTCTCACCGGCCTGTACCAGCACTACGTCGTCCAGGGCCAGGTCCTTTGAGGTCTTCTTGCCCATCCGTTTGGTGATCTGGGGCTTAAGGTCCGATGCGGCCTTTTTCACCTGGGACACGGCCGCGGCGTGCTCCTCTTCCAGAGCGGCGAGTCCGGTATCTGTGCGCCGCTGAAGGTCGGCCACGGCGTTCTCCATTACCGTCTTGATGCCCTCGATGGCATCCGAGGTCTGTTGGTCCAGCCTCTCTCTCTCTTGGTCCGCTGCTTCCGCCAACTCCTCCAGGGCCCGGTCCCTTGCCTCTAGATCTACCCTGGTAACGGTGTACTGGGCGAAATATAGGATACGCTCCAGTACCCTGGGGGAGATGTCCAGTAGCAGCCCCAGGCGACTGGGGATCCCTTTGACATACCAGATGTGGCTCACTGGGGCCGCCAGCTTTACGTGCCCCATCCGCTCCCTCCTCACTTTGGAGCGGGCCACCTCAACGCCACACCTATCGCAGATGATACCTTTGTATCTGATCCGCTTGTACTTGCCGCAGTAGCACTCGAAATCTTTGGTGGGTCCGAAGATCCGTTCGCAGAACAGGCCATCCTTCTCGGGCTTCAGGGTCCGGTAGTTTATGGTCTCGGGTTTGGTTACCTCCCCGTAGGACCAACTGAGTATCTTCTCCGGTGAAGCGAGCGAGAGTCGTATGGCGTTAAAGCTCTCGGATTCGACTCCTCTGGTAGCGGTGACCATAGACTACAACTCCTCTTGATCTGGCACTGATTTCTCGGGTTCGATTTGACCTAAGATGTCGATCTCCTGCCGCTCCTCTTCCGACTCCTCTTCTTCATCCTGGTCTTCCGCCTCCTCGCTGAGGAGTTCCACCGAGAGGCCCAGGCTCTGAAGCTCTTTCTGCAACACCCTGAATGATTCGGGCACTCCAGGCTGAAACACGTCTTCACCCTTTACTATAGATTCGTAGGTCTTGACCCTTCCTGCTACGTCATCCGACTTTACGGTAAGCATCTCCTGAAGGGTATAGGCGGCGCTGTAGGCCTCCAGGGCCCATACCTCCATCTCACCGAATCGTTGCCCGCCGAACTGGGCCTTCCCACCCAGGGGCTGCTGGGTAATGAGGGAGTAGGGTCCCGTGGACCGAGCGTGGATCTTGTCCTCCACCAGGTGGATCAGCTTCATCATGTAGATGGGGCCTATTGTGATGGGCTGGTCGAAGGCCTTCCCGCTCCGTCCATCCCGCAGGATGGTCTTGCCGAAGAAGGGGGGAATGAAGTTGTGGGTGGAGATGGCCTCTTCCAGCTTGGGTTGAAGGTCGC
>JACZVB010000186.1 GCA_022572865.1 Chloroflexota bacterium
ATGGTATCGGCGTAGTTCATTTCCTTAAACAGACCTATTCGCGGGTCGTCAGGCGTCGACACTGGTCCAGGCCATTATAGTACAGCCCCTCCAGTAATCTCTTTATTTGACACCCTCGACGCTGGTGCTAGAATGGCATCAGCCCTATCGTGAAAGGCGGATCACCCATGGCTGAAAAGATTAAGCTCACCGTGTTCTACGATTATCTCTGACCCTATGTCAGAGTCGCAGCGGTCTGGCTGCGAGACGTGAAGAAGGCCTACGATGGCGAGATGAACATCACCTGGAAGAACTTCCCCCTGGAGCAGGTGAACAGCAAAGAGGGACCCGACTGGAAGCTCTGGGAGCAGCCGGAGTCCTACCCCAGCCGCGGACTTCTGGCCCTCAAGGCCGGGGAGGCCGCCCGCAAACAGGGGCCCGAGGCCTTCGACCGCTTTCACATGGCCCTCCTTAACGCCCGACACGTCGATAAGAAGAAGATCGACGACCGGGGTATCCTGGCCGAGGTTGCAAAGTCTGTGGGCCTGGACGTCGATAGGTTCACAAAGGACCTGGACGACCCGGCGTCCATCAAGAAAATCGCTGCTGAATACACCGAGGCCCACGATAAATACGGCGTCTTCGGCGTGCCCACCATCTTCGCCGAGAACGGCAACGCGGCCTTCGTGAAGATGATGCCCCCGCCCGAGCCCAAGGAAGCCCTGGCCGTTTTCAACGACCTGTTCCCCGTGATCTCAGGCAGACCTAACATAAAAGAGATAAAGAGGCCGGAGCCCCCGGAGAGCTAGGCCCTGTTAGGCGACTTCCATGGCCGACCTCACCAAGTTGCAACGCTCCCTGGGAATGAAGTTCCGGGACCAGGGGCTTCTGAGGAAGGCCCTGACCCACGGGTCCTACATCCATGAGAACCCGGACGCCGCCCAGGAGTCCAACCAGAGGTTGGAGTTCCTGGGCGATGCCGTTTTGGGTCATGTGGTGGCCCAGGAGCTTTATCAGAGATACCCCTCTCTCGACGAGGGCCAACTCACCGAGGCCCGGGCCCAGATGGTCCGTACCGAAACCCTCTCTGCCGTCGCCCATCGTCTGGGAATAGGCGGCTACCTCTATTTCGGCAAGGGGGAGGAGGGAAGCGGGGGGGAATCCAAGCCGAGAAATCTGGCCGGTGCCCTGGAGGCGCTCATAGGCGCGATCCTCCTGGACCAGGGTATGGAGGCGGCCCGAAGGTTCATTCTTGAGCAGCTCGAGGAGGAGATGGAGAGGGCCGGCGCCTCGGGGCAGGTAAAGGACTACAAGTCCCAGCTTCAGCATCTCTCCCAGGCCCGCTGGAAGGTCCAGCCTACCTATACTACTGAGGAAGAGGAAAAGCTTCCCGATACTCGAATCTTTGTGGCCCACGCCGTTGTCGATGGCCGGACCCTGGGGCAAGGGACCGGCCCCTCGAAGCAGGCTGCCCAGATGGAGGCGGCGAGGGACGCCCTGGAAAGAATGTCTGCTCTGGAAGGGACAGGGGAGGCTTAGAACAGCCCCACCTGTGACCTTGATGCCACATCTCTTTTCTGCGAATGATGGCCCTCCCCCCGACCTTCAAATTGACCCGCTATCGAAAATCCTGTAATGGTCAAACCCGAAAGGCTGCATTCGCATCTAAGGTGAGCAGAGGCCCCAATCTTCGGGCCCCTGTTTCTTACGTTCACTGAACAGATAGGAGTTTACGTTGACCTTAAAGAGCAAGCCCCAGCCCAAAATCGGACAGCAGCATGACTCTATCTTCTTCGAGCTGACCCGGAGCATCTGCCCCGAGTGCAAGGCCGTTATCGACGCCCAGATCATCCTGCGGGACGGCAAGGTTTTCATGCGGAAGCGATGCAAGGACCACGGCTGGTTCGAAAGCCTTCTCAGCTCCGATGCGGAGATGTACATAGACGCCTTGAGGTTCAACAAGCCGGGCACCATACCACTTAAATACACCACCGAGGTGAAGGAGGGCTGCCCCCTGGACTGCGGCCTGTGTACGGAACATAAACAGCACACCTGCCTCGCCATTATCGATGTGAATACCGCCTGCAATCTGGACTGCCCCATCTGCTTTGCCGATGCGGGCCCCGGGTACAATCTCACTATGGACCAGGTGGGGACCATGCTGGACGCGTTCGTGGAGATGGAGGGCGAGCCGGAGGTGGTGCAATTCAGTGGTGGCGAGCCCACAATCCATCCCCAGATCCTGGACATGGTGGTCCTGGCCCGGGAGAAGGGGATCAAGCAGGTGATGATAAATACCAACGGGGTGCGAATCGCCAGGGACGACCGGTTTTTCGAAAAGATGGCCCGGGTGAAGCCCTACATCTATCTGCAGTTCGATGGTCTGGAGCCCGAGACATACAAGTCGATAAGGGGCGAAGACCTGGTAGAGACCAAGCTGAAGGCGCTGGACCGGCTGGCCGAGGCCGACATGGACGTGGTCCTTGTTGCAGCCATAGAGCGGGGGGTCAACGAGCACGAGATGGGAGCGCTGGTGAAGTTTGGGCTGGAACATCCCGCGGTCAGGGGAGTCATATTCCAGCCGGTGTTTCACACCGGCAGACATCTCCCCTTCGATCCATTAGACCGGGTCACCATGCCCGACATCGTCAAGGGCATCGCCGCGCAGACCGAAGGGCTGTTCCGGGTCGACGACTTCGTGCCTGTGCCCTGCTGCTATCCCAACTGCCAGATGATGACCTATGCCTACGTGGATGGCGACGAGGTAACTCCCCTGCCCCGGGTCCTGAACGTCAACGACTACCTCGATTACATAAGCAACAGCGCCTTCCCGGACCTGTCCATCGACGTGAAGAAGGCGTTGGAGGGCCTCTGGTCGGCCACCTCGATTCCCGGGTCTCAGGACACGGCCGACAAGTTCGAATGCGCCGTCTGCGACATCCCCATCGAGTTCGACCTTGGCCATCTGAAGAAACACGTCTTCGCCGTGATAATCAAGTCCTTCATGGACGCCTACACCCTGGACGTCAAACAGCTTATGAAGTGCTGCGTCGGGCAGCTGGTGCCCGATGGCAGGATGATCCCCTTCTGTGCCTACAACAACGTGGGATATCGGGAGCAGATCCGAGAGCAGCTAGACCCCCTGGCCCGCCGGCGGTCTCGTAACGGGTCACCTCTGTCCTCTCTGCCATCGGGGGGCCTCAAGTTATCCTCTTCCCCGGCGGGAAAGGAATAATCCTTCCTGGTTCCCCTGCGGCGAGTACCTTTCAGCCGGTCAATGAGCATGTATAGACCGTTCGTGGTGAGCACGTATAGACCGTTCGTGGTGAGCACGTATAAACCGTTCGTGGTGAACACGTATAAACCGTTCGTGGTGAGCCGTATAAACCGTTCGTGGTGAGCATGTATAGACCGTTCGTGGTGAGCTTGTCGAACCATGAACGAGCAAGACCATCACCGTCTTCCAATGCAAGCGCTTCATAACAACCCCATCCGCATCTCTTGCAGCGGCCTGTACCGCCACCCCGCAGTCCACTGGCTGATGGGCGAGTCCCTCCACCCGGGGGGCCTCACCCTTACCCGAAGGCTGGCGGAGAAGATGGGCCTGGCTCAGGGCAACCTGGTCCTGGACGTGGCCACCAGCAGGGGGGCCACCCCTGGGGTCCTGGTCGAGGAGATGGGGTGCAGGGTCATTGGGATCGACCTGGTGACGGATAGCCTGGCCCGGGCCCTGGAAGACTCGAAAGGGCGACACCTGGGCAGGGCCGTTCATTACGTCGCAGGCGACGCCGAGTCGTTGCCCATAGCCTCCGGTGCCGTGGACGCCGTAATCTGCGAGTGTTCCCTCTCCATCTTTCCCGACAAGCCTCTGGCTGTGAGAGAGATGGCCCGGGTCCTAAGGCCCGGCGGCACCATCGGCATAAGCGACGTCACCCGCTCCGTCGAGCTGCCCGACAGCCTGCGGGGCGTGATCTCCCAGGTCGCCTGTCTAGCCGACGTGAAACGGGCCGAGGACTACTCTATCCTCTTATCGGAAGCAGGGTTGGAAGATATCCAGATGGAGGACCACGGCGAGGAGCTGAAGGCGTTGGCAGAAACTATTAAGAAAAAACTGGCACCCCTGGGCCTGATGATGAAGGTGGGAGGGGTGAAGGTCCCCCAAATAGGCCTCGATTTAGGCTCCAGTGTAAAGGACCTTCTATCGGAGGCTGATCGATTGATCCAGGACGGGGGCCTGAGCTACTGCCTCTTCACGGGCCGGAAGCCGGACAGCATGAGTTAATTATGGCTCGAAGCTTTTAAGAATTACTAGTATAAATCCTTGGAAGAAGGCGCTCTAAGACCTATCTTTATTAATCTTTTTAGCATCGAATAAGGGTATCTTCATTTTATAGAATAGCTTTCTACTAAGACGATCCTGGGGTTGT
>JACZVB010000003.1 GCA_022572865.1 Chloroflexota bacterium
GCGGTCGAGCTTGGGAATCTCGTCCTCTTCAAGAAGGGTCCACTGGGGTATCTGAGGCTGGAGTTCTGCGATCTCATTCTCCGTCACATGGGGGGCATCCCGCCGGCACGCCACGCACTTCTCCTGGGTTAGCTGGGCCATGTAGCGCCTCCTCTAGCATCCTGGGTATTCGGGCCTATATTATACTGGGCGGAGCAGAATGTTTGGTAACACTTTCGACCATCCCCCTGTCCCCCTTCCTGGCCAGGAAGGGGGAGGAAATTAGGTTTGTCCCGAACTCGGGACAAACCCCCGGCAATCCGGCAAGTCCCGAGTATCGGGACTTGCCGTCCCATGACTTTCTAGGTTATATTACATCGGTTGATTTTTAACTCTAGACTGAAACTTCGGGTGAGAATAGATGGGCTACACCGAACAGGATAGCATTGAGGCCGGGCTGCGCTTCAAGAGCCCCGGCGGCATGACAGTAGAGACGACTGGGAGTACCAGCTACATAGACGCCCACAGTATGCACGTCCACGAGGTTAAGATCGTGGAGGGCGAGTGGGCCGGCGAGACCTTTCTGCTCAACTTGGACTACGCCGAGCTCCTTTCGTAAAGGGCTGCCTCGGTAGTAGTTTTTAGGGCTTCCGGGACTGCCCAGCCCTGATCATGGCCCTTACCCTGTCGGGGCTGAGGGGTAGGTCTCGGACCTGTACCCCGAACCGGGCCAGGGCGTTTGAGACGGCGTTTCCGATGACTGCACCGGGGCAAACGATCCCCACTTCCCCCGCGCCCTTGACGCCCAGGGGATTCTGGGACGAGGGCGCTTCGTCAAGGACTATGCTCTCGATTGGGGGCACGTCCTGGCTGGTAGGCAGCAGGTAGTCCATGAAGGTGGTGGTCAGGAGCTGGCCGTTCTCATCGTAGACCAGGTCCTCCAGGAGGGCCGCCCCCAGGCCCTGCACTATGCCGCCGACGATCTGGCCCTGGACCAGCATCGGGTTGATGACATGGCCGACATCGTGGACGGTCACGTACCGCAGAATGTCCACCACCCCAGTCTCCGGGTCCACCGTAACGTGGGCCACGTGGGTGCCGTAGGGACAGGTGATGCTGTCGGTCTCGAAATATCCCGTCTCGACTATTCCAGATTCCTCCGGGTCGAACTCACCTGCGGCCTTGGAAAGCTCGACGACCCCGTCCAGGTCCATGACCGGCTCCTCTGTCCCGCCGGCCCTCCGGCAGACCCGTCCGTCCAGCAGGTCGAGATCGTCTTCTGGTATCTCTAGGTGAGTAGACGCTAGGGAGAGCACCCTGGCCTTCAGCTTTTGGGCTGCCAGGTAGACGGCGCTCCCCGCCATGGCGGTGACCCGTCCCCCGAAGGTCCCCACACCCCTGGCCATCTGGTCGGTATTGCCGTGGAACACCTTGATGGCCTCCATGGAGATGCCCAGGGTATCGCCGCAGATCTGGGCCATGATGGTCTCGTGGCCCTGGCCCAGGGTGGA
The DNA here is from genome assembly GCA_022572865.1 of Chloroflexota bacterium. The sequence continues at coordinate 1,491 of JACZVB010000003.1, forward strand.
TACGCCCAGGTAGACCCGGGTCTCCCGGGACCCCTTCAGCACCAGCCTGGCATTCTCAAAGGGGCCCAGGCCGCTGAGCTTGACGAAGGTGGCGATCCCGATGCCGTGATACTTTCCGTCCTTCTGCACCCCCTGAAGGGCCTTGATCGAGTCGTAATCTATGACCTCCAGGGCCTTCTTGAAGGCCGAAGGGTAGTTGCCGGTGTCGTATATCAGCGTCTTTCCCATAGGGTCGGTAAAGCCCGATTCATAGGGCAGCTCCGAAGGTTGGAGCAGGTTCTTCAGTCGAAATTCCACGGGGTCCAGACCAAGGTCAGAGGCCACCATGTCCAGGAGCCGTTCTCGGGCAAAACAGGACTCGAAAGCGCCGGGGCCGCGGTAAGTGCCGACTCCCATCTTGTTGGTGATGATGAAATAGATATGGCACTCGTAGTCAGACACCCGGTATGGGCCCGGAAGCCACATAGCGGTGTGGTTGGGCACCAGCCCGCCGTGGGTCCGGGTGTAAGCCCCGATGTCGGCTAATATCTTGCCCCGCATCCCCAGTATGGTGCCATCTCTTTTGGTGGCGATCTCCAGCTCGATGTACATCTCCCTGGAGTGGTTGGCGGCCATCAAGTGCTCGCGACGGTCCTCGATCCATTTCACGGGGCGCTCCAGCCTCATCGAGACGAAGGGGATGAGATAGTCCTCGGGATGAAACTCGCCCCGAATGCCGAATCCGCCGCCCACATCGGGCTCAATCAAGTGGATCTTCTCCTCGGGCATGTCCAGGAGAGAGGAGAGTACGCCGCGATTGAAGTGGGGGACTTTTGTGGGTCCCCATACGGTCAGGTCGCCCGATTCGCCATCATAGGACGCCACCAGGCCCCGGGTCTCAAGGGGGACGCCGGTATGCCGGTTAATCTTGAACTCCTCTTTTCGTGTGTACTCGGCGTTCCTGAAGGCCCTCTCCACATCACCTCGCGCCATCTGATGGCTGGCGGCCAGATTGGTCCCCTGGCCTTCGTGAATAAGCACCAGGTCTTTCAGGGCCTCCTTTGCGTCAACCACGGCATCCAGCGGCTGGTAGGTCACCTGAACGGCATCGAGCATGTCTTCGGCGATGTACCGGCTCTCGGCAATGACCACTGCCAGCGGCTCCCCAACGTAGCGCACCTCGTCACCGGCCAGGGGGTATTGGAGGAACCTCTCCAGGCCGGGCAAAGGCATCATCCGCATGGGAATGGGCTTGGGATTGGGGCCCAGGTCCTGGAAGGTGAACACCTTCACCGAGCCCGCAATCTCTAGGGCTTTGGAGGTGTCGATGGAGGTGATGCGGGCATGCCCGTGGGGGCTGCGCAGTATGGCGGCGTGGAGGGCCCCGGGAATCTTGATGTCGTCTACATAGGTGCCGGCCCCAGTGGTGAACCTGGAGTCCTCGGACCTGAGGACTGAGGAGCCTATATAGGGTTGGGCCGCGGTCATACCTGTTCTCCGGAACGAGCCACCTGGAGGATGGCATTGACTATGCCGACATAGCCGGTGCAGCGGCAGAGGTTGCCCGAAATCGCCTCACGCACCTGGTCCTCGGTGGGGTGTGGGTTCTCCTGGAGGAGGGCATAGGCCGTCATCAGCAGGCCGGGGGTGCAGAAGCCGCACTGGAGGGCGTGATGCTGGTTGAAGGCCCGCTGCAGCGGGTGCAGGGCCTTGTCCCCAGACCCCTCTTTGGACAGGGAGGCCAGGGCCTCTATGGTGGTAACGCTTGCGCCATCGGCCTGGACGGCCAGCATCAGACATGAGCGAACGGCCTGGCCGTCGACCAGAATGGTGCAGGCCCCACAGACCCCATGCTCGCAGCCCAGGTGGGTCCCCGTCAGGTCCAACTCTTCCCTTAGAAAATCGGCGAGGGTTGTCCTGACCTCGATGGGCCCCTCGAACTTCACCCCGTTGACCGTCAGGGCGATCTCTCGGATGTCCGTCAAACCCCTGTCCCTCCTTCTGCCCGTGAGATTGCGGATGTCAAGGCCCTTCTTGTAAGGACGCCGCCGACCTCCTTACGGTACTGGGCGGAGGCGTGGATGTCGGACTCGGGGTCCAGGCCCTCGCTGACCAGCCTGGCCGCCTCTTCCAGGGCATCCTGGTCCGGCCTCCGGCCCACGAGCATCTCCTCGGCCTCGACAGCCCGGACCGGGGTGCCATCCACCCCGAACAGGGTGATCCTGACGGACCGGCACATACCATCGCCATTCAACTGGAGCAGGACCAGGGCGCCCACCATAGCGAAGTCGCCGTGACGCCGGGCCACCTCCTGGAACCCCCATCCCCAGTCCGGCGGTAGAGCGGGAAACCGAACTTCCGTAAGCACCTCCGTTGGTTCAAGGGCGGTGGTGAAATAGGTGAGGTACAGCTCCTCGGCGGTCAGGACTCGCTCCCCCTCCGTACTCTCCACGACCACCTGGGCCTGGAAGAGGGAGCACAGGGCTGGAAGCTCGGCGGCGGGGTCGGCGTGGACGATGCTCCCGCCTACCGTGCCCCGGTTCCTGATCTGAAAGTGGCCGATATAGGGCACGACCTCCGCTATCAACGGGTTCACCTCGGCGACGAGGGAGGAACGCTCAATGGTGCGCTGGCGGGTGAGGGCGCCTATCTTCAGCCCCCCGTCCCCGGTCCGCTCCAGATAGTCCAGGGAGGTGATGCGGTTTATATCGACGACGACGGCGGGTCGGGCCAGCCGCATGTTCATCATGGGGACCAGGCTCTGGCCTCCGGCCAGGATCTTCGCCTCGTCGCCGTACTGTTTAAGGAGGTCAAGGGCCTCCTTAAGTTCCGTGGGAGCGTGGTAGTCAAACTTAGCCGGCTTCATAAAGTAGTAGCTGGCGGCACCCTAAGCGGGGTCATGTAGGCTCTGCTCGAGGGCCGAGAAGAATTTACCCACCATCATCTTGGCTATCCCACCCATCACCCGTTGACCCACCCCCGCGAGCTTGCCGCCCACCTGAGAGTCCATGCTGTAGGTGAGTCTGGTGTTGCCGTCCTCGGGCGTCAGGGACACGGTCCCCTCGCCCTTGATGAAACCCAGAAGCCCCTCCCCCGTCACCGTCATCTTGTAAGAGGTGTTGGGCACGATGTCCGATATCTTCACTTCCCCTTCATACCGTCCCTTGATTCCCGCTACCCCAAGCTCCATCACCACCCTGTAGCTGGAATCGCCATTCGGTTCAAGGAGCTGGCAGCCGGGGGTGCATTTGGCCAGGACCTCCGGGTCGTTCAGGGCAGCCCACACCCGATCAAGCGGGCTCTTCAGTACCCTATCGCCTTTGATCTCCATTAGAGTTGGCGTGTAGTCATGTCTGGTTAGATAGCCGGGTTGTCCGGCTCCGAGGAGCGATTATAGCATAGCCGCCTCTGCATTAAACCTGAAAAGACGCGGCAGGTTTAGGTAACAGTCGAGGGGAATAATCTCGGCTCAGAGGGCTTTCTCAACTTTCCTGCGCAGCCGGGAAACCCAGGCCCGTAACAGCCCGTTGGATAGGGCACAGGGAACTGAGAGAAGCATCATGCGATAGACCCATGACCGTGAGACCTTCGATGGCCGTTTTGGGTCCAGCCATTGCCGGTTGCGGGCCAGCCTGCCAAGGGTCGCGAGGCCCATGAGCAGGGGCCACGATACGGCCAGCCTCAATCGCAGGCTGCGAGCGGGAACGGCATACAGATACCTCTCCGCTACTTGATAATGATCCAGCGCGTTCCTGATTCCCTGCACCAGCACCGGCCGGGCCCGAGGCCCGGCGTCCGGCTTAAGCAGGTCGTCGGGAGTCAGGCCAACACCTCGGAGCTCTTCCTCGGGAAGGTAACAGCGTCCCATCCTCAGGTCCCTGGGCACGTCCCGGAGGAGATTGGTAAGCTGCAGCGCTTTTCCGAAGCGAACTCCTAACTCGGACATCCGCTGTGGGTCCCAGCTATTGAGGGCCGGGGTGTGGGCCCTGGTTATCTCGGTCCAGAACTCGCCGACGCAACCGGCCACCAGGTATGTATACCGGTCCAACTCCTCCGCTGTCTTCAATGTCCCTACCCGGCCCGAGGCCTCGGGCGGGAAGATCGTCAGGTCCATCTCCATCCCCCGGGTCAGGGTGACCACGACCGATCTTACCCGGGCCTGGTCGGGCCCTGGGAGAGACTCCAGCATGGAGAAGGCCTTGGGGAGAGAGGCCAGCAGCTCCCTCTCGCTGAGGGTAGCCCGATCATCCACCGTCGCTCCGATGCCGGTAAGGACCTCCAAACATGCGGGCCCTTCGACCTGGGCCCTGAATTCCAGGAGTCCGGCCAACCGCTCCTCGGGCGCCAGGGCCCTGGTGTCGGCTATGGTATCGGCAGCTCGGGCCAGCAGATAGGCCAGGCCCACCGGTTCCCTGAGGCCCCCGGGAAGAATCCGAAGGGTGAGGTAGAAGGCCCTGGATACGCCTTTGAGGATCTCCTTCAGAAGCCGGTCCCAGTCCCCGGGGGCAAGGGATGGCAGACCCTCTGAAAACGCGGCATCGTCGAGATTCACACCCGTATCCATCTCACCGTCACCCGCTTGCCATCGCCAGGCAAACCTCAATCAAACTAGCAGTGACAGGACCCTGATCAAACCTGTTGGCGCTGACCGACATTCCCCATATCAAGCTGCCTGGATGCAGATTCAGCAATGTGGGCTATGAGAGGAAGGGCGAGACTATCTAGCTCCTCGGCCCTATCCATCCATGTCCAAGGGCCAGTGTTTCTTGATATTCACGAGGAATGCCAGGCTGCCTCCGCCGGCACCACCTTCGAACGATGTGCAAGGTCCGCCAGCACGGCCTTGCTGGTATTGTGTCCCGGCACGCCCGTGACAAAACCGCCCGGCCAGACTCCGCCGCCGGTGAGGTAGAGTCCATTTAGCGGCGTGCGGTAGTCGTTGGCGAGGGCATGGGGACGTGGTCCGAACAGGGTGTGCGGCAGCATTTCGCCATGGGTGATGTTAGAGCCGACGATACCGAGCTCCGCCTCGCAATCCCGTGGACTCAGGCTGCACACGTCCAAGATACGATCGGGTAGATCCGGCATGAACTGGGTGAGCGCATCGATACATCGCTTGGCGAATCGGTCCTTCTCATCGGCCCAGTCCCCCTCAGCCAGGTCGTAGGGGGCGTGCCAGATGTTCAGGCTCATGATGTGTTTGCCTTCCGGGGCGAGCTGTGGCGATATGACCGAAGGGATCAAGCCCCAGATGATCGGGTGCTCTGACGGCCGCCCTGACAGCGCATCGGTGATCGCCTGCTCGATGTAGTCGATGGAGTGGGTTACTCGGAACTGGCAGGTGGCGGCCTGTGCCTGCGTGAGGTCGCCGGGCAGGTTAGCGTAGTGGGGAGTGCCGTCGAGTGCGAGCGCCATCTTGAAGGCAGAGCCCCGCATCGGCACCCGGGCTACACCGTCACGTATCTCTGCACCCACTGCGGCGTCGTCCAGGAGGTCGGCGAACAGCGTCTTCGGGTTGATGGCCGAGATGACCACACCGGCCTCGTGAACCGTGCCATCCTCACACTCTACACCACAGGCCTGACCGTCGCGATACAGCACGCGTCCGACGCGCGCTCCCGTGCGCAGAGCTACACCAAAGCTGCGGCACCGGTTCGCTATGGCGTCGATAATCGCTCCCATACCACCAATGGGGTGGCCGGTAGAGCCGCGCAACGGCATACGCCTGAAGTCGTCCGCGGGGAGTCTGGTTGCGGAGGCGAGGGCAATGGGTCGGAACATGAGGCCACACGCCGTGCCGGGCGCCGACGGCGGCACGATGTTCACGTTGGAGGCGAGCAAGCCAATCAGGGCGCGCGCTTCATCGGTTTCCAGGTACTCGTAGAGGATTTCTCGTAAGCTGCCGTGGAACACGCGATCGAAGAGGTCCCGATCGGTAGCCGTCTTGAGGTTTGAAGCCATTGAGGCGAGGCCCGGGCAGGGCTCAAATATCGACACGCCCAGCCGTGTCGCAAGGTCTTCCAGCGATCCAATGAAACTCCGGTAACGCTTCCCTTCACCAGCGCGAAGCGCGTCGAATTGTGCGTCTACCCGGGACTGATCCCGCCACACCACGAAGGGCCGCTCCGGAAATAATTGTAAAACCGTCGGGTCAGACCGCTCGAAGCGCAGCCCTGTATCGGCCAGTTCCAACTCGGAGACCACGCGCGACTCAAGGGAGCCGGGTGAGTTGGAAAAGCTCGCCGTGTAGCCGGGGATAAACTCGAAACTGCCGCAAGGGCCGCCGAGCACCTCACGTGATTCCAGCACCAGCACCGACAGGCCCGCCTTGCCCAGATAGGCGGCGCACACCAGCCCGTTATGACCGCCGCCGATGACTATGGCGTCCCACGGGCCAGACCCGTTGTGTTCGGTGGCAGTCACGGCGAGGGTTCAGAGAAGCTGTCGCTAAATGGTCGCATCTTTTTCAGGTTTGCGATCTTCGGGACCTCCACCACATCGAGGCCGCGCGGGCGGGTCGTATCCAGCACGAGTGCTTATCCTGTAGTTGGTCATGACTTCCCACCTAAACAGGCATGTATCTTATCAAACTGTTCCACCTATTCCCATAGCGGGCTCACACTAGCAGGGTGCTGAATCCCGACGAGTCCCGAGTATCGGGACAAGCCTGGACTACACACCCTTTTTTCATCAGCACGCTGGCGGCTATGTTGTAGAGGGCGATTCGACCTGTATGACGATAGAAAGTAGATAGCCAAAGGTCACACCGGAGCGGCCAGCAGCTGGTCGGCTACTTTCATACCGATGAGCATGGCGGTGAGGTTGGTATTGACCCTGGGGATCAAGGGGATGATGGAGGCGTCGGCGACGTACAGGTTATCAGCACCACGCACCCGGCCCGCGCTGTCGACGACAGCATCAGGGTCTCCGGATGGCCCCATCTTGCAGGTGCCGACGGCGTGGGAGTAGTTGCGCACCGTCCTCCTCAGATGGTCTTTTATCTGGCTCTCGGATCGGAGGCTGTTCCAGGTCTCCGACTCTCCGGCAAGAGCCGAGGCCAGAGGCCCTTTGCCGGCCAGCCTTCGTATCAGCTCCAGCCCGTAGACCAGCACTGACATATCTCGGTCCTCGGGGTCCGTAAGGTAGCGGGTGAGTATCCTGGGGGGCAGGCCCGGGTCCCTGCCCCTCAGCAGGACCTCGCCCCGGGATAGAGGGGCCATGTTGCATGCAAAGAACTCCAGGGTCCGGCTCTCCAGGGTCCTGTTGACCTGGGCCGGCATGATATGAAGATCGAATGGGCCCTGGCAAAAGGGGCTCTTGGCCCTCAGCATGACCTGTCCCCTGTAGGCGTCCGGACTACCAAGGTCCTCGGTCACCACTCGCCAGGCATCGGGAGTCGGCACGAATTGAATGTAGAAGGACGGATGGTCATGCAGGTTACGACCCACGCCTTGCAGGTCGATCATCACGGGGATATTCAACTCTCTCAGGTGGCCAGGAGGCCCGATGCCCGACCGCATCAGAACAGAGGGCGAACCGTAGGCCCCGGCGCAGAGAATGAACCTTTCCGCCCTCAGCTCCAGGGCCCCATTGCTCGTCTGGCAGATCAGGCCCGTGGCCTTATGGCCTTCGATGATCAGCCGGTCTGTCATCGTGTCGCTCATTATGGTGAGGTTAGGATGCTCCCGCACGGGGTCGAGGAAGGCGAAGGCCGCGTTCCATCTCACCGAGTCCTTGACGTTAGCATGGTAGGAGCCGACCCCTTCCTCCGGGTCAGGGGCGCTCATATCGTCAACCCTGGGGAAGCCGGCCTCCGAGCACGCGTCTAAATAGAACCTCTGATAGATGGAAAGCTCACTCTCCGGCCGTCTCCGGGTATACAGGGCGCCGTTGCGGCCGCGATACGGTGTGACGGAGTCGGGTGAGACTCCCTCGATCCGCTGTATCAACGGCTTCAAATCCTCGAAGCCCCAGCCCGGATTTCCAGCCTCCGCCCAGCTATCGTAGTCGTCCGGGAGGCCCCAGAGAGCAGCACAGTCGTTGTGTGAAGAGCACCCTCCTACAACCTTGGCCCTGGGGTCTATGAATCCCGACCCCTCGGCCCGATCGGCCTGGTAGTCCCAATCATGGCTCATCGGGTCGAACCTGGGGTCCAGGAGGTCCTCGGGCCAGCGGCCACTGTCAAAGGGGCCGTAGTCGGGGCCCGCCTCCACCAGGCACACCGAAAGCCCCTCCGACCGGCAGAGCACGTTTACCAGAGTGCACCCCGCGGAGCCGGCGCCTATCACTACCACATCGAAGTCCCGTTTATCCATACTCCTCATTCCTCAGTACGTAGTCTAATCTCGGGCCTGGCCCTTCACCGCTTTCAGCGGCGAGCTCAGGGCCTCAACTGGGGCGCATAGGCCCAGGGCTACAGGGCCAGCCTCTCGATGTGATTGAGAAGCTCCCTGACGATGCTCTCGCTGGCCTGGGCCCCGGGGTGGCGGACCCTCGGCGTGCTAATCAGGCCCCGGTGACAGAGGGCCGCCTTACGGATGCCCAGGTCTATGCCCTCCTGGATCTCGAATAGGATGAGGGGCAGGTAGCGATAAAAGACCTCCTCGGCCCTGGCTCTATCGCCCTCGTCCATGTGGCGGCAGATCTCCACCAGCACCTCCGGGTAAGCGAAACCGGTCATGGCCCCGGCGGCGCCCTGGGCCAGCTCGTCCAGCAGAAACAGTCCACCGAGGCCGCCGAAAACGGTCAACCTGTCGCCCGTCAGCTGTCGAATGGCGCTTATCTTGGGTGGGGTCGGGGGCGCCTCGATCTTACAGTATTGGACCGATGGTATGTTCTCGGCCAGCCTGGCGAAGAACTCCGGGGGCATATGCACCCCCGTGATCTTGGGGTAGTCTTGCACTACGATGGGCAGGTCTACGGCCTCGGCTATCCGATGGTAGTGGGCGTAGACCGCATCCAGGTTGCTCCTCGCCATGGGGGGGGAGGCAATCATGACCGCCGCGGCCCCCAGTTCCTGGGCCTCCTTGCTGCGCGCTATGGCCGCCATAGTGCTAGGGGCCGAGGCGCCCAGGGTCACGGGCATGCCGTCTGCGGCCTCCACCACCGTCTCAGCCACCAGCCGGGCCTCCCGGTCCGTCAAACGGTGGGCCTCGCCCATCATGCCCAGGGCCACCACCCCCTTGCAGCCCGCCTCCCTCGCCTTCTCCACCAGTCTGGGAATGCTGCCTGTATCCAGCTCTTCCTTCTCGTCGAAAGGAGTGGCCAGCATCCAGTGGACGCCGTGAAAGTCTTTGGTCATAGTTTTCTTATAACCTCCCCAGAGAACCTGTTGGTCAGGATAATAGCAACTCTTCAAGTGGACAGCCCAGACCCATAGCTATAGACTGCAGGGTGTCGTAACGGGGTGACTGCTCGCCTCTCTCGACCCGCACCAGCGTCACGCGTCCGATATCGGCAGCAGTAGCTAGGTCTTGTTGGGTCATGCCAGCTCTCTCTCTAAGCTGTCTAATACGCCGCCCCAATGCCTGCCTACCCCGGGCCCCCAACGCCTCTTCTTTTGGTCGGTAGGTAGGGTCACAATAGTGGCGTACAAAGTCCCAGGGAAGCTCCACCACCTCACCACTGTGTAAGCTCAAGACGATCTGATATGGATTTGGCAAGTCAAGACGGGCGATATTGTCGAGTTGCCCGATCTCAGGAATATCGCTAAAGGGCACGAGCCCTGTACACTCATCCGCAAACGTTATTTGTATTCCCCTATGATCACTGTTCACGTTGGTCATTATGCGATCTGCATTCTTAACACGGACGAAATTGGGATTCATAATTATTCTCTCTTTATCTTGTATTCAATCGCGGCCACGAACCTGTTAAATTTTAAACCTCCGCCCTTTTATACCTTTTAACTCCCATGAATCCGATCCCATTCCCTTCTGATCAATACCACATGCTTTCTGTATATCTCTAGGATTTTTCGTTGCATACCGGGGGGGAGGATTCTCCATGAACTCCCCGCTGTTGAGGTCGATTCGACAAGTATCCTCGTTCCCAATCCATATGTGAACATGTGGAGGCTCAAAGGCGTTCTCCCTGGTGTTCACTACGAATTTAAACGCTCCTTCTATTGCCACAGTGGGCATCACCTACTCCTGAAAACTCGTCCGACATTCATAGCTATCACCTCCTTAGTAAGAATTTTGAGCATTCAACGATACTATTATATCGGGAGCGATACTTTCTGTCAATCCTTCGTCGTGCTACCAGGGAGACAGCGTGGCGGATTCACAGCCTGTCGTCCAGGCATACTGTAGTCGTCTTTGTGGTAGATTCAGAACCTGTCGTTCAGGCCATACTGTGGCCATATTTGTAGTAGATTCAGAACCTGTCGTTCAGGCCATACTGTGGCCATATTTGTAGTAGATTCAGAACCTATTATCCAGGCCATTGTGGCCATCTTCGTAGTAGATTCAGAATCTATTGTCGAGGCTTACTGTAGCAATTATTGTAGTAAATTCAGAACCTATTATCCAGCTGTACTGTGACTATTTATGTGATAGATTCAGAACTCATTGGCCAGGCCAGTTGTAGCTATCTTTGTAGTAAATTCAGAACCTATTATCCAGGCCTTACTGTAGCCGTCTTTGTAGTAGATTCACAGCCTGTCGTCTAGGCCGTGCTGTAGCCGCCTTTGTGGTTACATGTTAGTCTATCAAATGGCTGCCAATGGACACCAAAAACTTAGACGCAAAGACCCAAGAGCTTGTTCACGAGCTGAGAAAACGGGTATCGGGAGAGGTGAGATTCGACGAGTTCTCACGGGCCCTCTACAGCACCGACGCCAGCATTTACCAGATGATGCCCGTGGGCGTGGTGGTGCCCCGCTCCGAGGAGGACGTGCTGGCGGTGATGGAGCTGGCCCACAGGGAGGGCATACCCGTCCTGCCCCGGGGAGCCGGGACCAGCCTTTCCGGGCAGACGGTGAACCACGCCATAGTCCTGGACTTCAGCAAATACATGGACGGGCTGATCGAGACGAACCCCGAGGAGAAGTGGGCCCTGGTCAAGCCCGGAATAGTCCTCGAGTCGCTGAACCGCGAGGTCGCAAAGCACGGGCTGCACTTCGCCCCCGACCCGTCCACGGCCAACCGCTCGACCGTTGGCGGGGCCATCGGCAACAACTCCTGCGGGACCCATTCTATCCTCTTCGGAAAAACCCTTGATCAGGTCCTGGAGCTGAAGGTCATCCTGTCCGACGGCACCGAGGCCCGCCTGGCCCCCCTGTCCGCCGAAGAGCTGGAGCACAAGCTGGCCGGCCAGGGCCTGGAGTCCCGGGTGTACAGAGAGGTGCTGCGGATAGCCGGCGATAGCCGGGAGGAGATAGAGGCCCGCTTTCCCAAGATCATGCGAAGGGTGAGCGGCTACAACCTGGACGAGTTCGTCGACTACCGGGACTTCAACCTGGCCCGTGTGGTGGTAGGGTCTGAGGGCACCCTCTGCGTCATCACCGAGGCCAAGGTCAAGCTGGAGCCCCTGCCCAAACACACCGGTATGGCCGCTCTCCACTTCGAGGATATATTCCAGGCCTGTGACGCCACCCCGGCCATTCTGGAGCACAAGCCCGCAGCGGTTGAGTTCATCGACAAGATGATCATCGACCAGACCCGGGCCTCGCCGGGATTCAGGCGATACATGGACTTCGTCGAGGGTGACCCCGGCGGGCTGATCCTGGTCGAGCTGTTCGGGGAAAGTGAGCAGGAGGTCGCAAGCAAGCTGGAGGCCCTGAAGTCCGATATGGACAAGAAGGGGCTTGGGTACGCCTGCGTCATGTTGAGAGATAAGCAGTCTCAAAGCAACGCCTGGGCCGTGCGCCGGGCAGGCCTGGGTCTGCTGATGGGGGTCAGGGGAGACGCCAAGCCGATCCCCTTCGTAGAGGACACGGCCGTCGACCCGGAAAGGCTCGGGGAGTTCGGGCGACGGTTCGATGCGATAGTCCGAGGCCACGGGACCACCGCCGCCTACTACGGCCACGCCAGCGTGGGATGTCTCCACATTCGCCCCGTCGTCAACCTGAAGACCGGAGATGGGGCCCGGCAGATGGTAGCCATCGCGGAGGAGATCACGGACCTGGTGCTGGAGTTCGGAGGCTCCTTGAGCGGGGAGCACGGCGACGGGATAGCACGGGGCGTCTGGACGGAGAAGATGTTCGGGTCCAGGCTCTACCAGGCGTTTGTGGAGCTGAAGCGGGCCTTCGACCCGAAAGGGATCATGAACCCGGGCAAGATCGTCGAGTGCCCTCCCATGACGGAGAACCTGCGATACGGCCCCGCATATGAGGCCCAGGACCTCAAGACCGAGCTGGACTTCTCCTTTTTTGATGGATTCGCCGGCGCTGTGGAGATGTGCAACGGCATGGGGGAGTGCCGGAAGATGGGGGGGACCATGTGTCCCTCTTATCAAGCGACCAGGGAGGAGGAACACTCCACCCGGGGCCGGGCCAACCTTCTGCGGGCCGTCCTATCCGGGACCCTTCCCCACGATAAGCTAACAAGTAAGAGGCTCTACGACACCCTGGACCTGTGCCTGGAATGCAAGGGCTGCAAGGGGGAATGCCCCTCTATGGTGGATATGGCCAAGGTGAAATACGAGTTCTTGAGCCGGTACCACGCGGCCAACGGCACCCCCCTCCGGGCCAGGCTGTTCAGCCGTATAAACCTGATAAATAGGGTAGGATGCGCCCTTGCGCCCGGCTCCAACTGGCTGGCACGAATGCCGGGGGCCAAACTCCTTTCTCACCATCTTCTGGGAATCCACAAGGCCCGATCGCTGCCACCCTTTGCCAGGCCCACGCTCCAGAGGTGGTTTCGGGGCCACGCTCCCCTGGGCCGTGGGGACAGGGGCCCGGTGGTGCTTTTCGATGACACCTTCATCAGCTACAACTACCCACAAGTGGGCATGGCGGCCGTGGAGCTGCTGGAGCTGGCCGGATTCCGGGTCAGCCTGGCCGGCGTGAAGTGCTGCGGGCGACCCATGATCTCCAAGGGGATGCTGGGAAAGGCCCGAGACCACGCCAGGTACAACGTCGACCGCCTCTACGAGCTGGCATCCCAGGGGACCCCAATCGTGGGTTGCGAGCCCAGCTGTCTCCTCACCTTCCGGGACGAATATCCCGACCTGCTGGGGGACGACAAGGCCAGGGTGGTCGCCGAAAACTCGTACCTGATAGACGAGTTCCTCGCCATGTTGCAGGAGCAGGGCCGCCTGGACCTTTCCTTCAACGAGTCTACAAAGAAGATACTGTTCCACGGCCATTGCCATCAGAAGGCGGCGATCGGGGTGGAGGCCTCGAAGATGGTCCTGGCCCTGCCACCCGGATTCCAGGTGGAGGTTGTGGACTCCGGATGCTGTGGGATGGCGGGGGCCTTCGGCTACGAGAAGGAGCACTACGATATCTCAATGGACATCGGTGACCTGAAGCTGTTCCCGGCGGTCAGGGCCAAGGGCCCGGAGTGGGAGATCGCCGTCACGGGCGTATCCTGCCGGCAGCAGATAGAGCAGGGCACGGGCCGAAGGGCACGACATCTGGTGGAGCTGTTGCGGGACGCCGTAATCGTCTAGGCAATATGTGAGCGGGTCTGCTATCATAATCGCCGCGTGACCCGGGGGAAGTAGTCAAATAGGAGGAGAATATGCCGATAGTAAGAGTTGAGATGCTGCCCGGAAGAAGCGATGAGCAGAAGGCGGAGCTGGTCAAGGCCATGACCGACGCCATGGTAAATATCGCCAAGACCCCATCGGCCGATAGCGTCCACGTCATCATCACCGAGACCGCTGGAGAGAACTGGGCCATGGGAGGCGAGATGCTGTCCGAGAGGATGAAGGCGAGGACCTAGACCCGGGACCAGGATGGCGAGGCCCCGGCCCAAACCTCCAACGGCATACGGAGGGCCAGGGCCTCGTGTCCGGGTGTCTGCAGGGCCCGTTAGAACCCTATGGCTAACCTAAACCAGTTCAGCGTCTATCTCTACGGCTGGGGCAAGAGGCCCCCGACCATCAAAGACCTCATGGGCATAACCCGCCGCCTGGACCGGCTGGGTTACTATTCCATAGGGTTTCCCCACCACATGGCCCTTCCTCCAGCCCCCCTGTTCGATGACTTCGGCAACAGATATCTGCTGGACCCGCTGCCCGTGCTGCCGGCCCTGGCCGCAGTCACCAAAAACATAAAGCTGGGAATCCACTCGCTGATTCTGCCCCTCTACCCTCCCTATCACTGGGCCAAGACCCTGGCCACCCTGGATGTGATCTCCGGGGGAAGGCTGATACCCGGAATGTGCATGGGGTGGAACGAAACCGACTTTCGGGTGATGGGCGCAGACCATAAGCACCGGGCCAGGATAACCGAT
>JACZVB010000187.1 GCA_022572865.1 Chloroflexota bacterium
CAGGGCGCAGACTTTATAGAAGTGGTGGGTCAGGCTAGTGACGGCTTCGAGGCGATGATAAAAGCTCGAGACCTGAAGGTAGATGTGGTGCTCACCGATCTCTACATGCCCTCCCTGGACGGCATCGCAATGACCCGCTTGCTAAAACGAGAGCAACCCAATGTACAGGTAATAGTCCTCACGGTCTCGGAGGACGAAGATGACCTGCTCGAGGCGATTCAGGCCGGCGCCCGAGGATATATAGTCAAGACTGTCGATAGCATGGAGCTCATTCGTCAGTTAAAACAGGTGCTGACCGGGGGTGTCGCCATGACCAACGACGTAACCAACAGGTTGGTTACCGGGCTGGCGCGCCGGGGTTCTAACCCTCCAGGCAATACCCGCAACGATCTAGAAGCCCTCACAGGCCGCGAAAAAGAGGTGCTGCAGCAGATCGCCAAAGGGAATAGCAATAAGGGAATAGCCGCTGGCTTGCATATATCCGACAACACAGTTCGGGCCCACGTGCGTACCCTGATGCAAAAGCTAAACCTTAGCAATCGAACTCAATTGGCCGTGTACGGAATATATCATGGGTTCGCCGGGGAGGGCAGGTCAGATCCTCGAGCCGGAGGCAAGAGCCTCTCCAAAAAATTGCCCGCGCCGGTGGAGAAACTGTCCGTGGCCTAGAATCAAAAACCCAGCCCCGTATTGAGGTGAGGTGTCATCCTGGCCGAAGCCGACTAGTCTTGCGTGTAGGGACTGTGGATCAATTTGATATGGCGCCAGCCGGGGAGGGTATGCCGCGCAGGTATAAACGCCTCGGGGTGGATGTAAAGAGGCTGGTCGCTATCACGCCCAGGAAGGCAACGCCGCCTATGGTTAGTATCCATTTGGGATCAAATGAATCAGCCAGTGCGCCATTAGTGAGGTAGGCGAAGGACATAATACCTCCTGCGTGAATTAGATAGATGCTGGTAACACGGCCGCGCAGACCGTCGGGTGTAGTGGTCTGGATCATAATGGTGGCCATGGTCATGAAACCCGTGTGAGAGACCCCTATCAAAGCGGCGCACAGCATTGCCAGAGACATAGTGGGTGCTATGCCCAAAGCGATGTTGCCCACGGCACTGGTCATACCCATCACCAATAAGAGCCGTCCCCGCAGGCCCTCCCCTCTTAACGGCGCCACTCCCACTGAGACCAGCAATGACCCCAGGCCAACCATCATATGCAGGTAAGCTACGCCGCCGCCACCAGCCCCAAAACGATCATTTGAGATCGCGGGCAGTAACGATTCGAACGACATCACCAGAGCGCAGTGGAACAGCACGAGGAGCATGATGCTCCGCAGAACTCTGTGTCTATATACATACCTGAACCCCGAGAAAACGTTGTAGAAGATGTTCCTTCTGGCCTCTATAACACCGGTGGAAACGGTGCGGATCTGAATGGTGAGACCCAGACCAACGGTATAAAGGCCAACGGCGATCAGAAATATCCAGCCGAAATGTACCACACCTATCAGCGGGGCTATTATCCCGGGGCCTATCAACCTGGTTGCGTAGTATCCAGCATTGATCAGCGTGTAGGCATTGGCTAATTCCGTGCTTGGCACCAGGTTCGCCGCCAGGGACTCGATGCCTCCCATATGGGTGGCCCTGGCACCCCCGTTCACGAAGGCCAGGATGACGATGTGCCATACTTGAATTGTCCCGGTGAAAACCAGCAGGGTCAAAATCAAAGCGTGAAACAGGCTTATGCCATAGGCCCAGATCAGAATATCACGGCGCACGAAACGGTCCGCCAGGTAACCCACGATAACGGGTACAACGAACCAGGGAAGCATGGCCGCCAGCAGCATCACTCCGACCCAGCTGCTGGGGTTATCCTTGGCCAGGGTGAAGATCAGCCACACCTCGGCCGCCCCTAAGGCCCAGGATGCAGACTCTCCGGCTACGTGACCCAGCCACATGAAACGAAAGTCGCTGTGGGTCAGGGACGGTAAAAATCGCTCTTTGGCTATCTGGCCGGCTTCATGAATATAGAACACTGGTCCGCCTCAAAACTGATACGCATTCAGTGTCACGAGGGCCTCTTTTAGACCTCCCAACGGCCGCCTTGTCGATTATCCCTACTTTTCCGCTGGATATGGCCGACATCGATTGCTGCCAGCCTAGCTTACAATCTGTGTAACACGCAAATCCATCGAAACTCTAGTCGTCAAGCCACTTTGCGCAGCCCAGGCTGAAAGGCGGCGACGAAAAACATGATGACCAGGAAGGCCAGGCAGTTATAGGTAACTGCTCTGGGAGCTCCGATCCATTCCGCCATCAGTCCCAGATACAGCATGCCCAGTGGCAGCATTCCAATGGCCAAGGCGACGGCCCCCATGGCCCGGCCTCTCATGGCCGGAGAGGATGTGGTGGTGGGAATGGTGGTTTGCATGACCACGAAGCCTGACTGGCCAAGGCCAGCAAGCAACAGAGGCGGAAGCGCCAGGCTATAGAATGGGGCCAGGCTGAACAGGAGTACCCCGACACCCATGATCAGTGTTCCAGTGATGTAGACGGCTCCTCGATATCGGAGGCTTCCAAGGGCCGCTATCACAACTGCGCCCATTAGAGACCCCAGGCCATCCATACCGCTCATGAACCCCAATGCCAGGGGCCCGACCCCGAATACGTCCCTGGCGAACACGGGATGGAGCTGTGCCGCGGGGAACACCAGGAGGTTCGCGGCTACGGTCACTATCATGACACCTCGAATGGCGGGGGTCCGCCATGCGTATTTGAGCCCCTCGATAACGTCCTTGGAGATCGACTGCCGTGTATTCTTCCGATCTTCTCGAACCGGAGTCGAGACCCCGGGGAGAAGCAGGAGTCCTAGCAAGATTGATATCGCGATGAATCCGTAAGCTGTGGCGGGTCCAGCCTGGTCTAGCAACGCGCCCGCCAACCACCGGCCCACCATGGCAGCGCCCATCAGGGAGGCGGCATTTATTGCCATGGCGTTCACAACCGAGCCTTCCGGTACGATGTCTCTGATAAGGGCGTTACGGACGGGGTAGTCGATTGCCCAGGCAGAGCCGATGAGGGTTGCGGCAAGGTAGATGTGCCACAGGTCAAGGACGCCAAGGTGCAGAGTGATGGCGAGGCCAGCAGCCACCACGAAGTTGAATGATTGGGCCAGAATGAGCATCTGTTTCTTGGGCAATCGGTCTGCCTGGACCCCGGCTAAGAACCCCAGGGAGCCGATGGGAATCAACCTGAAGACACCCACCAAAGCGACAAGAAAAGGTGAATCCGTTCGTTGAAGCACCACCCATCCGAGAACCAGGTAATCCATCCAGAAAGGAAGATGCCATAGATGGCCCACAATCCACAGCTTCCTCCATTCCGGTTGTTCGAGGGAATGGAAGGCCCGATACCGGGTAAACCAGGGGCTGTGGACTTGGTGGGCTTCAGGCAAGCGACGGTCCTGAGACATTCCGGTTGGGAGATTCTGCCTCGACAGAAAACACTGGGCTTCGGTAGTTTATCTTAAAAAGGTACGCCCGTCGCTATTCTCAGGGGTAGCATATGAGACCAGCCATCTCAACATCGAAGCAGGGCCAGGGACACATCCTGGGGCCTTCGTCCTCAAGGTGAAGCTCCCGGCATACAGACAGACGGTCCGTTGACATAAAGA
Organism: Chloroflexota bacterium; assembly: GCA_022572865.1. Next base: position 3,670 of record JACZVB010000187.1, read on the forward strand.
CGCAGTTGTGGAGCAGAGAGCAGTTTCGGGCCAGTCCGACCGCCCAGGCACAACATTAGAAGCCCTGGCAGACCAGCACGCCCCCGGTTAGAACCCGAGGAGATCGAAGGGCCGCTGGTAAAGAATCTCCTCGATCAGCTCCTCAGGTATCGGGGGCAGCGTTACGCCCTCGCCCCATTGGTTTATGTTCTTGAATGCGTTCACCGCATCCTTGGGCGGCACGACGGGAAAATCAGAGCCGAATAAGATACGGTCGGTGACCTTGTATTCGATGGCAATCAGCAGGCCATTGTAGAGCTGCCACTTCCGGTGGAAACGAGCGGAGAGATCAGTAAACACGTTCTTGTTCTTGCGCATCAACATCACCGTTTCCTGCATATGGGGCTGGCCGAAATGGGCCACCACGATACGCAAGTCCGGGAAGGCGCGAGCGACCTTGTCCAGCAGAAGAGGGCTTCCCCACTCCAGCATTCCATTCGGGTCATAGGCGCCACCCATGTGAAACATTAAGGGCGTCTTGAAGTCATCGGCCATTTCGTACAGCTGCCAGGCCTGGTTGCCCCACGGGTCGAAACCCTGATAGACGGGAGAGAGCTTCAGCCCCTTGAGGCCCAGCTCTTTCACGCTTCGCTCGAACTCGGCAGCTGCTCCAGGGTCCTTGGGGTCCACTGAGGCGAACCCGACGGCCTTGCCCGGGTGCCGTC
>JACZVB010000188.1 GCA_022572865.1 Chloroflexota bacterium
GTGAGTTGCAATAGAGCACCTCCGCACTTATGTTGTCCCTCTCCTGATCTACTAGCCGACGTTGGATGTCTGTTCCGCCGGTGGGGTCCTGGCGAAAGTTCCGGTTCAGATCGTCCTCGTTGATGTTGGCCTCGGCGAGGTCGAACCGCCGAGGCTTTCGACCCTCGACGATCTCGTATTCTCCACCATCGATGGTCTCCATGTGGGGCAGTCGATGACGGTATTCGGCCGGCACCCGTTCCTTAAACAGGGCATCGTTCTCCTGGACGTGGGAGTCCGCCGATATAAACTTCAGGTCCGACATGGAGACCTCCTTCTGGATCACTCTACCGTGTGGCTCGACAATAACGCTATTTTAAACTGTACCGGGTCAGAACTGAACCAAAGGGGGCCCTACTAGGGCCAGGTCTTACGAAAATCGTTCCTGAGCAGCACGTGCCCGGTGAAGGAGGCGTCCTGCTGGGCCAGCCACAGCGCTGAGGGCAGCACCACCTCCGGCGGGGAGATATCTAGTCCTCTGGGATTGTTGGAGGGGTCCCAGTTTCGGGTCATGTAAGAGGTGATCAGGCCCGGGCTGAGGGCGTTGACTGCTATGTTGTAAGGCCTGAGGTCCTCGGCCAGGTTCTGTGAGAACCGGTCAAAGGCGGCTTTCGAGGGGCCGTAGACCAGATCATCGGGCGAGTCCCATATGGCATTCCGGGAGCTCAGGTTGATGATGCTGCCCTGTCGCCGCTCCATCATTCCCGGCACAACGTACTTGCAGGTGATAAAGGGGCCCCGCAGGTTGACCGACATCACCCTATCGAACTCCTCCACGGAGAGGCTGGCCAAAGGCCCGTGGTGGCTGATGCCGGCGTTATTGATAAGCACGTCTATGGGTCCCGCTTCGGCCAAGGTGCGGTCTACCAGGGCACTGATCTCTGCCTCCACCGTCATGTCGCAGGGTATTGCCAGGGCCCTGCCTCCAGCCCCGACAATCCGGCCTACCGTCTCTTCCAGCGACCCTTCGAAGACTCCGGCGCCGGGCCTGAGGGTCCGGGCCGTGGCCACCACCGTGGCGCCCTTTCCTGAAAAGCCGATGGCGAGGGCCCGGCCTACGCCCCGGCTGGCCCCCGTGATCACCACCACCTTATCTTTCAAGGCCATCACTCCAGCATTCGCCCCCCTTCAATCCTCCACAGCAGGTGTTCCATTACGTCGGCGGCCGGGGCGAGGCCGTTGGCGGTGGAGACTAGGGCCTGGTAGATAAGGAGGCCATTCCTGTTAATGAGGAAGACCGCGGGCTCGTTGAACTCCCTCTCCTTACTCCACATACAGCCGTAGCTTAGTGCTACCTGGCCCTGGGGGTCCGGCAGCACCCTGAAGGTCAAGCTGTGCCTGTCCCTCATCCTACGAAGGCTCTCGGGGGTATCGACGCTGAGGGCCAGCCAGTCTATGCCCATCTCCTGGAACTGGGGATACATCTCCTGCACGCCGTGCAGGTACTTATTGCATCCGTCTCACCACCCGCCGCGGCGAAACACAATGACCCGGGGGGCCTTCCCCAGGTCTGAGTAGAGATCGTATTCCCTGCCATCCACGTCCACGAGGGCGAAATTCGGGACCTTCTCCTCCATCTCCAGTAAGCCTGCCACCGCTAGTCACCTCCATATACGGGTCTTCTAGATGAGGAGGTCCGGGCCTCCATCCTCGAGTCTTTCTACCGCATTACACATATAAGTTGGCGGAGGACCCCTCCCTCCCGGCCCTGAACTCCCCAGCGTCGGCGCACACCCGGACGATTGCCGGGCGGCTCAGCAGCGGGGCCAGGTAGCCTTCGATTCTCAGTCGGTCTTCGTTACTCTCCCATCTCTTCCAGTCCTGCACGCTGCGCCATGTGCTGACCACAATCATCGTCCCGTGGTCCTCGGTGTCTATCAGGGTCTCGCCGGAGATGTATCCCAGCTGCTTCGTAGCAACAGACCTCATCTCCACGGCGATGTCCAGGGCCTGGGACTCCCGGCCCGGGATCACGTGACGCTCGATGACTATCTTTGCCTGCATGATCCGTCCCTAGCTAGCGGAACACTAAAGCCGGGCGGGCCCGGATGGCTCGCCTCCAGGCCGAGTCCAGTCTTCCCGTCAAGGCTAAAAGGTACTAGCAGCGCCATCCGCTGTCAATCCTCGACACAGCCCCTGAAGGAGCGGCCCCGGGCTGTCAGGGCTATCGAGTGACGTCAACCTCTTTCGCCCGAGCTTGAGTCGAAAGGGTCGAGAGATCGACGCCTGCCGGACACGGGCCTCATGGTATTATGACGTAACCCGTCCCCAGACCCCACTGACAGCCTCGATGCTTTCGCGTTCGATGAGGACGGGAATCCTACGCCTGGAGGAAGGTGATGGCCAAGAACGGTTTCAAGGTATTGGATAGCGACATGCACGTGCACGAGCCCTGGGACCTCTGGCTTAATTACATCGATCCCGAGTTCAGGGACAGGGCGCCGGTGGGTACGAGCAAAGACCCCATGGACATGAACACCGCCGTCGAGGGCAGGCCCGTCGGATTTGTCACCGAGTCCAACGTACGGTCCCACCAGGAGGAGCAGGCACATCGCATCGTAGAGAGGGACAAGGCTGAAACGATGTCCGAGGGGGTAGCCCGGGGGTTCGATGCCGTCTCCCAGCTCCACGCCATGGAGACCGAGGGCCTGGATGCCGCGGTCCTCCTGCCCACCCGGGGGCTGGCGGTGGCCGGGGTGGAGTTTAACGATATCAAGTTCGCATCGGCCGTGACCAGGGCCTACAACGACTGGCTCCGCGACTTTTGCAGCCAGGGCTCCCAGAGGCTCTTCGGCGCTGGAATGCTCCTGTTGGACGATGTGCAGGAGGCGGTAAAAGAGGCCCAACGGTGCAGGAAAGAGCTGGATTTCAAGGGCATCTTCGCACGGCCCAATCCGGTGCGAGAACGCAACTGGCACGACCCGGCCTACGATCCCCTGTGGGCCGAGTGCCAGAGCCTAGGGATGCCGGTCATCTTCCACGAAGGTTTCAGGTGCAATCTGCCCCAGGCCATGGCGGAGCGCTTCCTCAAGGAGCCGAATAAGGTCTGGACCATGGCCCACGTGGCGTGTCACCCAATCGAGCAGATGTACGCCTGCCTCTGCTTTTGCATGGGTGGCGTGATGGAGCGGTACCCAGGCCTCAGGGTCGGTTTCCTGGAGGGCAATGCCAGCTGGATCCCATTCTGGCTCTGGCGCATGGATGAGCACTACGAGCTTCGGGAGAGATGGGCCTCCGATTACATCTCGATGAAGCCCAGCGAGTACTTCAAGCGCCAGGGGTTCGTTTCCATAGATGCCGATGAAGAGCCGGCTAAATACGCCGTCGATTGGGCAGGTGACGAAAACTTCGTCTTCTCCACCGATTACCCGCATACCGATTCCAAGTACCCCCATGCCGTGGAGCAGTTCCTAACCCTGCCCTTGTCCCAGGAGTCGAAACGCAAGATCCTCTGGGACAACTGCGCCAGGCTGTATGGCATGGAGGTGTCCTGATGGCCGGACGGTTCGAGGGCAGGGTGGCGATAGTGACCGGGGGTAGTGGGGGCATGGGCAGGGCCGCTTCTCTGGCCTTTGCCCGGGAGGGCGCACGGGTGGTCATAGCCGACGTGCTGGTAGAGGAGGGCAGGCAAACGGAGGAGATGGTCAAGGAGGCCGGGGGCGAGGCCCTATTCCTCACGACCGACGTCTCCAGGGCCGGCGAAGTCAAGGCCATGGTAGCCGCCGCGGTGAATACTTACGGACGGCTGGACATTGCGTTCAACAATGCCGGTATCGAGGGTATCCTGGTCCCGACGGTAGAGTATCCCGAAGAGGTGTGGGACCGGGTGATAGACGTGAATCTTAAGGGTGTCTGGCTGTGTATGAAGTACGAGATCCCCGAGATGATCAAGCAGGGTGGTGGGGCCATCGTCAACACCTCGTCTATAGCCGGGCTGAGGGGCAGCAACAGGTGGTCCGCCTACAATGCCAGCAAGCACGGGGTCATCGGTCTGACCAAGACCGTCGCCAGGGAATACGGGGGCCAGGGCATAAGGGCCAACGCGGTCTGCCCCAGCACCATAGTCACCCCCATGTACGACCGGGTCCTGGCCCAGGATAGGGAGAGCTTGATTGCAGCCCATCCGGTGGGAAGGCTCGGCACCCCCGAAGACGTGGCCGAGACGGTCATGTGGCTGTGCTCCGACGAGGCATCCTTTATCTCGGGTCAGGCCCTGGGAGTGGACGGCGCTTACCTGGCCTAGCCGGTATAGGGCTGGGCCGGGCCCTCTCTGCGTGGCGAGCGATTCCTGAGGGC
>JACZVB010000189.1 GCA_022572865.1 Chloroflexota bacterium
TATGACCCGGCCGTCCAGCAGGAGGTTCTCGACCATCTCAATGCCGTTGAGTCCCAGGCCGACCAGTTTCCTCCCCGAGAACCCCTCCGGCATGTGGGACCGCCAGCTGCTCATCAGGTCTAGAATCCACCCAGCCTCAGGAAGGTATTCGGCGAAGAACTCGCCTATGGCCTCGATGGCACAATCGTCGATGTGGACCACCAGACGGGGCTGGCTATAGAAGTAGGGGTCCGGGGCATCGTCCTCCCGGCGGTAGTGGTCGGAGGAAAAGGGCCCCTCGAATTTCTCTTTCACCACTTCATGTTACAGGCTATGGCCAAATGAGGCTAGGCTGTACAACCGTGAACAGCTCTCCCCACATCCCGGGTCTACCCTCCAGAGATGCCTGCTGATATAGTGGGCCCGGGGAAACGATTAGTAGCCTGAAGGTGACGGTGATGGCTAAATCTGCAAAATCTCAAGTCGACGTCGTGGTCATCGGGGCCGGCATCGTCGGGTGCTCGACGGCTTACTACCTGTCGAAGCGCGGGGCGAAGGTGGTGCTGATAGAGAAGGGCGAGGTGGCCGGCGAGCAGTCGAGCCGGGCCTGGGGATGGGTCAGGCAGCAAGGGCGCAATCCCAGGGAGATCCCTCTGTCGATCTTCTCGAAGGGGCTGTGGAGCCAGCTATCGAGTGAAATCAACGCGGACGTGGAGTGGATAGAGGACGGGTCCCTGAAGCTGGCGTACACCGAAGAGGAGATGGCCCACTTCGAGTCGTGGGCTAAAGAGGCCCGTGACCTGGGCCTGGACACCCGGGTCATTTCAGCCTCCGAGGTCAAGGAGCTGGTACCCGCTCTGGAAGGACCATTTCTGGGCGGGGTCTTCACTCCCTCCGACGGCCAGGCCGAGCCCCGAATGGGGACCGAGGCCATGGCCAGAGCGGCCGAGGAGAACGGCGTCGACCTGTATTCTCACCGCTCGGTAGAGGGGTTCCGGGTCGAAGGCGGCGTCATCAAGGAGGTGCTGACCGACCAGGGAGGGATCGAAGCGGATAGCGTTGTGTGCGCCGCCGGGGCCTGGTCCGGCAAGCTGGGCAGGATGGTGGGCATCCACCTTCCCCAAAGGGTGGTAAAGGGGACCGTAGTATGCACAGAGCCCTCTGAGATCGTTTCACACATCACGGTAATGAGCCCGGATGTGACCTTTCGACAAAAGCGGGACGGCACGTTCTACACCTCCAACGGCCTGAGGTCAGACTACTACGTAAATCGGGACTCCTTTCGGGACCTGGGCCTCTTTCTGCGCAACTACCTGCGGGTCCGCCGCAACATGAAGGTCCATATCGGCGGGGAGCTGGTCAAGGACCTGATGCGGGGGCTGCCCTGGTCCTCGGCCCGAAGGCACCCCTTCGCCCACACAGTCGATATCGAGCCCGAGCCCAATGGTCAGCACGTTCGAGGAGCCCTTCGGAGCCTTGAAGGGCTGATTCCCTCCGTAGGCAAGCTGGGCATCAAGCGGACCTGGGCGGGGATGATAGACGCCAGCCCCGACGCCACGCCCGTGATAGGCGAGGCGCCGGAGGTCAAGGGGTTCTACTTCGCTACCTGCTTCAGCGGCCACGGGTTCGCCCTGGGCCCGGGTGCCGGGCTGCTCATGTCGGAGCTGATCCTCGATGGCAAGACATCCATCGATATCCGTCCCTTCCGCCCCTCCCGGTTCAGGGACGGGGACATGGCCGACTGGACCAAGACGATCTGACGGCGTGCAGAGCAGAGGGTCCGATGGGCCGGGTGAGTTGCCTGCCAGCAGGACTAAGTAACTATCTCAAAACGACCCGCAGTAGCATTCGTCATCCTTCGACAAGTCCCGAGTATCGGGACAAGCTCAGGACGAGCGGGAAATGTAACCTCTTCCGTTCGTGGTGAGCCTGCCTGCCCTGCCTGTCCTGAGTTCCATCGAAGGGAGCAAGGCCGAAGGGTCGAACCACCTTTTGAGATAATTTCTAAGAGGCCGAACCCGGGTCACAGGTGTATGGCCGACTGCCCACCGTCCAGATAGATGACCTGTCCTGTCATCCAATCGGAAGCCGGGCTTGCCAGGTATACCGCCAGCAGGCCCAGGTCCCGGATGTCGGTCAGCCGGCCCAGGGGGATGCTCTTCACCCGTTCTTTATATATCTCAGGGTCCTGGAACCGGCTTCGGGTCATCTCGGTGATGAACCAGCCCGGGCCTATGCCGTTGACGTTTACGTTATAAGGCCCCCACTCCAGGGCGAGACACTTGGTCAGCATGTTCAGCCCGGCCTTGCTGCTATCGTAGGCCGTATAGTAAGGCTCGGCGTAGATTCCCGTCACGGAGGAGACGTTGATGATCTTGCCGCTGCGGCGCTTCAGCATCTGGGGTGCGACGGCCCTGCAGCAGAAGAAGACGCTGGACAGATTGGTCTGTAGAACCAGGTCCCATCTATCGTCGCCCATGCCCCGGTTATCGACCCGCTTGGAGTCCGCCTCCGAAAGGTCTTCCAGGGATACAACAGACGAGGCTCCTATGGTCGCGCCGGCATTGTTCACCAGAACGTCGACCCGCCCCAGGTACTCGGTGGCCTTGGACACCATCTCCTCCGCCTGCTGAGAATCGGTGATGTCGGCCTGTATGGCCAGGGAGCGCCTGCCGAGACCCTCGATTTCACTGGCGACGGCCTGTACCTCCGAATATGTCCGGGCGGCGACGGCAACGTCGGCTCCCGCTTCCGCCAAGACCAGGGCCAGCACCTTGCCGATTCCCCTGCCGCCACCCGTGACCAGCGCCGTCTTACCTTCGAGACGAAACTCTTTCATCACCGGACACCTCCTCAGTCATCGTTATCACTGCACCCCAGGCCTTTGCATGGAACGTTGATCAGGTCAAATGACGCCGTCATCCCTCAACTTGGTGATCTCCTGCCAGCTGTACCCTGCGACCTCCTGCAACACCTCCTCGGTATGCTGGCCACATTCAGGGGCCGGGGCCCCGACGGCGCTCGGGGTCTTGGAAAACTTCACCGGCACTCCGGTGGTCCAGGTGGAGCCCAGGGTCGGGTGCTCCATGGGTACTATGTAATCGTTGGCCAGGGCCTGAGGGTCTTCGGCCACCTCGGCCACGGTGTTGACCGCGGAGTAGATGAATCTGACCTGTTGTTCGTCAAACAACCGTATCCACTGGTCCCGGGGCCTCCGGGCAAAGGCCTCCTCTACCAAGGAGGCCAGAATCCGACCGTGCCGCAAACGGGCTTCCAGGGTGGTGAACCGGGGGTCGTTTTCTATATCGACCAGGCCCAGAGCGCGGCAAAACTCCTTCCAGACCCTATCGGGGTGGGGCTCGGTTAGCATGATCCATCTACCATCAGAACACCTATACCAGTTGATGAAGGGGTCCCTGGCGGAAGCGCTGGAAGTGCCGAAGGTGGCGTCCTTCTTCCAGAGGTACAGATGGATATTGTCGTGCTGGAGATGAATAGAGCTGCCCAGCATCGAGGTCTCGATGGCCTGGCCTATTCCCTGCCGCTCTCTGGCGATGAGCGCGGCCATTATCCCGTATACCAGCATGGTAGCGCCTATCTGGTCGAAGGTGCCGCCACCGACCAGCAGGGGATCGCCGGACTCGGCGTTTCCCATCCGGAACATGTACCCTGTACGGGCCTGAATCGAGGAGTCGAAGGTGCGCGTGTTGGGCTGGGGGCCCCTGGTCCCGACACCCGTGTTGATGGCCCAGATCAACCTGGGGTTATGGGCCGAGAGGCTCTCGTAATCGGCCCCCAGCCTGTCCACCACGTCCGACGTGAAGTTGGTGAAGAATACATCGGCTTTTCCGACCAGCCGGTGGAGCACCTCCCTTCCCCGCTCACTCTTCAGGTCCAGGGTGATGCTTCTCTTGCTCCGGTTGACCATATCGAACCAGAGGGCCCGGTTACCCGGGAGCTGTAGGCTGTGGCCGAAGGCCTGCTTAAGGCCCCGGGTGGGATCACCGACGCCCGGCTGCTCGATTTTTATCACGTCTGCGCCCAGGTCTCCCAGCAGGTATCCGGCGGCGGCGCCGTTATGCCACGTGGCCAGCTCTATGACCCTTATTCCATCAAGGGGCCCGCTCATTCCTTTTTCCTTCCTGTGCAAGGATGCGTGTAACAGTCTTCGCCTGGACAGGGTTCCCCATCTATCGGGACAAGATGATAGCCCTCTCTCCAGACCAGGGCAAGGAGGTTGAACGCGGTATCCTGCCCTTCCTCGAAGCTGTTTCAAGAACCCTCACCCCTTGTATCCCCCTCCCCTTTGCCAAGGGAGAGGGGGAAATCAAACTTTCTTGGGG
>JACZVB010000190.1 GCA_022572865.1 Chloroflexota bacterium
CTCCCCGGTGACCATGGACTCGTCTATGGAGGAGGCGCCCTTCAGTATCTCTCCGTCTACGGGCACCTTCTCCCCGGGCTTGACGATAACAGTATCGCCTACCAGGACCTCTTCCAGGGGGATGTCCATCTCCTGGTCATCCCGTACCACCCGGGCGGTCTTTGCCTGGAGGCCAATCAGCTTCTTGATGGCGGCCGAGGTGCGGCTCTTGGCCCGGGCCTCCAGCAGCCGGCCCAGCAGGATGAGGCTGATGATGATGGCCGCGGTGTCGAAATAGACCTTGCCCTCGATGGACTCCGGCAGCAGGTCCCCGGCGAAGGTGACGACGGTGCTGAAGGAGAATGCGGCCAGGGTCCCTACGGCGATGAGGGTATTCATGTCCGCCGAGCGGTGCCTGAAGGTGGCCCACGCAGCGGCCAGGAACTGCCAGCCCACCCAGAACTGGACGGGGAGGACCAGTGCAAACTGGAGATAGTTGTTGGCCGCAAACCCGGGGTTCCAGTTGAGCAGATCGCCGCTGCTGCCTACGAACAGAAATACGGCGATGGGAAAGCCGACCGTCATCTTGATGGTGAGCATGCGGAGATGCCTGGCCCGGTCCCGCTCCTGGGCCTCGCTGGCATCCTCCGCGTCCGAGGTCACCTTGGCCCCGTACCCTACCGCCTCCACCGACTTGACCATCTCCGCCTCGGCCACCTGTCGGGGGTCGTACCGGACCGTGGCCCTCTCCGTTGCCAGATTGACACTGGCGTTGAGGACTCCGGGGGTGCGCACGAGGGCCTTCTCGATGGCGAGGACGCAGGAGGCGCAGGTCATCCCCTGAAGCGTTAGTGTGGTGTCATTCAGGGTCTCGAGTGAGACCACCGGGTCCTGGGCCTCAGGTTCCACCGTGCCAGGGGCCCGAGGCCCTTCGACTTGGCTCAGGACAGGCCCTTCGACCTGGGCCAAAGGCGCAGGCTTCTCTCTCTTGGCGAAGAAGAACCAGATGAGAAGAAGGGCGAAGGCCAGGGCCCCGAATCCTACTGCGATTTCATCAATCATGTTGCTAAAAACCGTTCGTCCTGAGCTTGTCTAAGGACGGCTATATTGGTCCCGCTCATAGTTCGACAGGCCCACCACGAGCGGGACGGCTCCCATCTTTTACATCTCGACGGCCGGCTTCTCAGACCCTATGTATTTCGGCGGGTCCTCGTCGAACATGTGCTTGCAGCCCGGGGCGCAGAAATAGAAGGTATCGCCCTGGAACTGGCTGGTGAACCGGGCCTTGGCCACGTCCACCGTCATGTGGCAGACCGGGTCCTTGGCCAGCTCTGGCTTTTTGCGAAATATATCCAGGATACCCATAGCTCCTCCATTCATCCATGCTCAGGGGCCCATGCCCATCCAGAACTTCACGACGGCGGCACCGTGGCCCTTGGCTCAGTTGTCCGCCAGCTTGTACAGCTCCATCAACTCCCCCACGATCTGCTCCTCCCTGCCGTCCCTTATGCCCGGGACCACGCAGGTGTCCATGTGGCTGCCCAGCATGAGGAGTTCCAGCTTCTCTATAGCCTTGCGAACGGCATAGGTCTGCTTGAGGATATCGACGCAGTACTTGTCCTGCTGGACCATCCGCCGCACCCCGTCCACGTGCCCCTCTATGTAGCTGAGGCGCTTGAGGCACTCGTCCTTGGTCTCCGGTTTCATGTTCTTGTCCTTCAGACCCCCACCCAGGGGGTATGGGTATAGCCCCAGTTTACCAGGCCTTTGCCCTCGGGTCAAGGGGTGCAGGAGAAGCTATCAACCCGCTAACTTAACAATACCCCCAAGATTTCCCTCAGTTTTTTTGGGTGTTGGCCTCACTTCAATTACAGGCTGAGCCGCTTTTACACCCGTGTCCCGGGGCCTATCATCAGTTAAAGCAGATTAAAGCATCCGGCAGCATCAGGATCAGTGAGGGGCTCCGCAGCATCGCCGGGCGGCCCCATCACTGGAAAGGGACGGTGTGGACACTGGAAGCTGGACGGTTTGCGGGAGTTAGACATGGTTAGCACAGCGATGAACGGGCGGCGGTCCTCGGCGGAGATCGTCTACGATATCCTTCGTGTGTGCGACAACGGAGGGGTCAACAAAACTGCCATCATGTACCGAAGCAACCTCAGCTATACCCTGTTGAAGAAATACGTCTCCAGCCTCTCTTCTCAAGACCTTATCGAGAGGACCGGGGAGGGGCGATTTCGGATCACATCCAAGGGTCAGGAGACCCTGGGCCAGATAGGGGACCTGATGGGGACCCTGCGGGGCCTGCGTACATAGCCCCGATCTAAGGGGAGGCGGTAGCCAGGGCCGGCCCTGGCCCCTGCTCCGCTTACCAGTGGGGCTGGGTATCCGGGCCCGGGTCCAGGGTTATCTGGGACTGATTGCCGCCGTCGGAATCCATGATGAATATGTCGGCGTTGCCGTGGAGGTGGGACACGAAGGCCAGCCTTCCATCTTCGGACCAGGCGACGCCTTCCTCGATGGCCTCGTTTATGGTCAGGCGCTTCAAGAGGGTGCCATCCAGGCTGACCAGGTATATCTCAGGGTTACCGTCCCTCTCCGAGATGAAGGCGATCCATTTCCCATCGGGGGACCAGGTCGGCGCCAGGTCGGCCTCGGGGTTGTTGGTCAGCCGCCGGGGCTCTATGGCGATGTTCTCCTCAATCACATCGACCACATAGATATCATCATTGCCAGAGCGGGTCGACTGGAAGACAATGGCCTTGGAATCGGGGGCCCAGGACGGCAGGAAATCGGGGCCTTCGGTCAGGGGGATCTGGTTTACTCCACCCGGATTCCTGAGGAATATGCCCAGTCCCTTGCCCTCGTCGTCGGTCAGGGAAAAGGCGATCCATCGGCCATCCGGGGACCAGGCCGGGGGGCCCTCGTCCGTAGACCCGACGGTCAGGCGATGAGGGCTTGGGTCATCCACCTCGGTCAGGTAGATATGGACTCCCTCATCCTCCGAAGTGGATAGATAGGCGAGCATCTCACCATCGGGGGACCACCGGGGCGATGAGACGTTGCCCGTGCCATCGGAGATCTGGACCAGGCCCTGGCCCTTGATATCGATGACGAAGACATCTCGCTTGCCGTTCCTTTCGGAGACGAAGGCCACCATCTTCCCGTCAGGGGATAGGCGGGGCGAAAAATCCTTGGAAGGGCTGTCGGTCAGGTTAAGAGGGTTCTTGCCGGGGTCGACCAGGTAGATGTTCTGGATGCCCTCGTCCAGGGAGGTGTAGACCATCTTTCCCCCCTTCTGGTCGCCGCCACACCCGCTCAGCACCAGCATGACCAGCAGGACGGGCAGCCCGATCAACGCGATGCCGGGCAGGCCCCTGGTCTCTCCAGTCCCCGACTCTCCCCACCACTTGATGGCCCGAATCATAGACCGATTATACGACAATACACAAAATGTTGTAAATACAAGGGGGCCAATTACCAGATATTGGGGTATAGAGGGAAGGAGGAACGAAATAGCGGAAGGCCTGAGCCCCGGGTCCCGGGTTCAGCCCCGGGTCGTGGCCTCATAGATGGAGTGGAGTATATCTATGTTCTTCCGGTCTGGGCCCTTCTTCTCCATGCCGGGAACCTCCAGGAGGAAGGGCACGCCGCGGAAGGCCGGGTGGGCCATGATGAACTCGAAGCCCTGGGCGCCGATGTTCCCCTCGCCGATGTTCTCGTGGCGGTCCACACCGCCGCCCAGGGGGATCTTGGAGTCGTTGGCGTGGACGGCCACCAGGTGCTCCAGGCCCACGTCGCTGTCGAACTCGTCCATGACCTGGTCCAGCTCGTCCTTGTCGGCCACGTTGTAGCCGGCGGCGAAGCAGTGCTGGGTGTCCAGGCAGACCTTCACGCGGGGGTCCGCCAGGGCCTTGAGGATGCGGCCGATCTCGGCGAAGCTGGCGCCGATCTGGTTGCCCATGCCGGCGCAGTTCTCGATGATGAGCTGGGTGCCGTCGGGCGAGCGCTCCAGGACCTCGCCCAGGCGTGCCACGGTCTGCTCGAAGACCGCGTCGAATCCGACGCCCTTGTGGCTGCCCGAGTGGAAGATGACGCCCTGGGCGCCGATCTGGTTGGCCGCCTGCATGTAGTTGACCAGGGCGGCCATGGAGCGGTTCAGGTTCTCGGTCTGGGGGCTGCCCAGGTTGACCAGGTAGATGCCGTGGAGGAAGTTGGGGCCGATGTTCGCCTGCTCGGCCTGCTCGCGGAAGGCCAGCACCTTCTCCTCCGCCAGGGCCTTGAACGCCCAGGACTGGGGGCCGGAGACGAAGACCTGAACGCACTCGGCGCCGATGTCCAGG
>JACZVB010000191.1 GCA_022572865.1 Chloroflexota bacterium
ATCCGGAAAATCGGGATATCTTCCTGAGGTGTATTTGCAGTGACGGGTTAGAAGAGTCCCTTTCCGAGAGATCGGGCCCTGATCATCTGGCCCAGCGCCTCGAGCAACTGTCCGGCAAGGATATCCCGGAAGAGTCCGGCGACAAATTGAGGATTGGATTGATAGAGTGCCTCAACCGGCTGGAGGTCCGCAGATTGAAGGACCTTAAAACAGAAGAAGCGCATATCCTATCCCAGGAGGAGTCGTTAGGAGAGATAGCCGATGGAATTCAAAGGTCTGCTCCCGAACGGAATGCCCAGATAAGAGAACTGGAACGCCGGGGGCATAAAGCCGTACAATAAAGGAAATCCCAGGCCCGAGAGAGGCAAGGAATGCAACGCGATAAAGAGACGGAGTCCCTCGCAGACGACGAGGACGAGCAGGAACACGAGGATCCCGATACTCGGGAAACCTCAGAGGGTGGGCTAGACTCTAACATGAATAGCGGCGAAGGCGACTACCGCAAGGTGATAGGCAACGCCATCACGGCTACCAGTGTCCTGGACCTGATCTCTCAGGACAAACCCCTTCCTCAAGAGGCGCCGCCCAAGGTGGAGAAAGTCATCACCTCCGGGGGCGCAAGCTACGACCAGGAACTGGTCGACGATCCGGTCAGGATGTACCTCCGGGAGATCGGGCGGGTCCGGTTGCTCAGCGCCAGGGATGAGCGGATTCTGGCCCGGAGAATGGAGGGTGGCAAAAACATAACGGCCCTGGAAACCCAGCTGGAGGAAGAATACGGCAGGCCTCCGGCAGCGGTGGAGATCATCAGGTCAATTCTGGAGCGGCTGTTTTCCAGCGCCCCCACCATCGACGCTATGGCCTACGAACTCGGCCTCACCCCCCCGCTAAACCTGGCCCAGTTGACCTCCCATCCCGGCCTCAGGGTAGCGTTGAAAGGCGAGATCGACCACGAGATATCCAGTAAGCTCGCCGAGATGGAGGAGAGGTCCCCCTTTGACGTGGATACCGTTTTGATCACCTCATCTGTGGATAGCAGACTGCTGTCCCAGAAACTGCTGGAACTGCTGGGAGAAGACCTGTGTTTGAAAGACCTGGATCAGGTCCTGGCAAGCCCCGACCTCGCCTCAAAACTCAATGAGTGTGATTCTTATTTCCGCGCAGACATGAAGGCCATCAAGGCCGAGGGCCTCAGGTCACAGCGTCACCTCACCGAGGCTAACCTGCGCCTGGTGGTGAGCGTGGCCAAGAAGTACATCGGACGGGGAATGTCTCTCCTGGACCTGATTCAGGAGGGAAACATCGGACTCATCCGTGCGGTAGAGAAGTTCGATTACCGCAAGGGTTACAAGTTCAGCACCTACGCCACCTGGTGGATTCGGCAGGCGATAACCAGGGCCATCGCCGACCAGGCCCGTACCATACGCATCCCCGTTCACATGGTGGAGACCATCAACAAGCTTCTGCGGATGAGCCGTCGCCTGGTCCAGGAATACGGACGGGAGCCCACCAGCGAAGAGATCAGCAGGGGAATGGAGATCACCCCCGAGAAGGTCAGGGATATCATCAAGATTTCCCAGGAGCCCGTTTCCCTGGAAACACCGGTGGGGGAAGAGGACGACAGCCATCTGGGCGACTTCATAGAGGACCGCAGCACCCTGGCCCCGGCCGACGCCGCCTCCCACCAGCTGCTGAAGGAGCAGGTCAACGAGGTCCTGGAGACTCTCAACAGCAGGGAAAAGAGGGTCCTACAGCTCAGGTTCGGGCTGGAGGATGGGCGAAGCCGTACCCTGGAGGAGGTGGGGAGGGAGTTCGGTGTGACCAGGGAGAGGATTCGCCAGATCGAGGCCAAGGCCCTCCGAAAGCTCCGGCATCCCACCCGTAGCAAGAAGCTGCGAGACTTTTTAGAATAGCCGGGCTGGTCGTCGATCCGGCAAAGGTCCTCCTCTCGGCTTTGGCCCGGGTAGGGCCTTTGGCTTTGGTGTGTTTGTAATTCCAAAAGGTGAGAGTGTTTATTAACACTTTCGACCATCCCCCTGTCCCCCTTCCTGGCCAGGAAGGGGGAAGAATTAGGTTTGGGGGACATCCCCAAACCCCTGGCAATCCCGACACTCGGGACTGCACTCCCCGTTTCTTAGAACTTATTAACGGCCTACCAAAGGTGGTCATTGACAACTCTTCGGACAGACCTGGAGGCCACCCCACCCTTCGACTTCGGCCTCACAGCCAGCTACAGGACCCGTTACAGCGACGACCTGTGCACCGAACGGATTTCTGACGGCGTCTATTACAGGATTTGCTCAGTAAAGGGCAAGACGGCCCTGATCTCCATCACCTCTACGGGCACGATAGACAGGCCCCAGGTGAGGATGGAGGCCCGAGGAGCGAAGATCACATCGGATGACCTGCCCTCTCTGGAGTGGCAGGCCAACTGGCTCCTGGGGCTGGACTACGACCTCGCAGGCTTTTACGCCATGGCGAAAGAAGACCCGCTTCTAGCCGGCCTCGTGGGTCGATTTCGGGGCCTCAAACCACCCAGGGAACCCGACCTCTTCGAGACCCTGATCACCACCATCCTCGGTCAGCAGATCTCGGCTAAGGTAGCTGTGGTCATGCGGCAGGAGATGGTAAGGGCCTACGGGCAGCCGCTGGCATTCGATGACACCACCTACTACGCCTTTCCCACACCTGAAAGGCTGGCAGATGCTGGAGTCGAGGGGCTGAGGCGGTGCAAGCTCTCCCAGAGAAAGGCGGAATACATCCATGCCATATCTCGAGAAGTGTCCGACGGCGACCTCGACCTGGAAGGGCTCAGAGACCTAGGCGATGAAGGGGTTATCGGCCTGCTGACCGAGCGGAGAGGCGTAGGCCTCTGGACGGCCCAGTGGTTCCTGTGCCATGCATTGGGACGGTTCGACGTCTTTCCCATAGGAGATCTGGCATTGCTGAAGACCATATCCAGGGTCTATATGGACGGCCGCGCCGTGACCCCCGAGGAGCTCGATGCCTTTTCCGAGCGATGGGGCCTGTATAGGGTCCCGGTCATTACCTATCTGTATGCCGCCATTCGTCAGGGGATAGACCTGACCCGGCCCCTCGACAAAGCATAACTACCATAGCCAATAATGCCGGCAAAGGCCGTCACGGATTATTCCGAAGGCAAGTAGCGGCAGTAGGCCTCGAAGAAGAAGGCTAGCGGAATATCCGGGTCAGCTCTTGTCGGGGCAGGCGCCCCTTGCCCCCGGCCATGACCTTCATCAGCTTCTGCATCTGCCTGAACTGGTTCAGCAGTTGGTTAACGTCCTGGGGAAGGGTGCCACTCCCTCTGCAGATCCTCCTCTTGCGGCTGCCACCTATCATCCCCGGGTTCTGCCTCTCCTCCGGCGTCATAGAGAGGATCATGGCCTCGGTCTTCTTTAGCTGGTCCTCATCCAGGTCCTCGGCGGATATCTTCCCTTTAAGGAGTCCCGCCCCGGGAATCATGTCCAGTATCTGGCTCAAGGGGCCCATCTCCCTGAGCTGATGCATCTGCTCAAGGAAGTCCTCCAGGGTGAAGGTGGCGGTGCGGAACTTTCGCTCCATCTCCCGGGCCTTCTCTTCGTCCAGCACAATGGTTGGCGGATCGGTCTTGGGATCGTTCGCCTGGAGGCTTGACCACCATGAGCAGAACTTCCTTCGCCAACACCGGTTCGCCGAGCAATGCGGCGATCGGTGTCGCCAGCAGCCACAACAGCAGCATGACCCCACCGCCTATCAATAAATGGAGTCGAATCACGGTAGTACCCACGGGACGCCAATCTTGGGCGTCACCAACAAGCTTGATGGTGGCGTGCCCGAATAGCGAGGTGATGGTAAGCTCAATCCAGCCGATCAACGTCGCGGACAGAGCAAATAACCCATAATTCGCCGCGCCCAGGTGACGGGTGAGAAAGGAGGCCGTAATGATGCCCGTCAGCGGAAAGAGGGATTCTGCCAGGAAAACGTGGACGACCCCCCTCAACATGTGGCGGGCCGGAGACATCGACGACAGCTCCGGTGGGGGGGCACTAGTCTTCATAATTGTGGATCCTTCTTTCGCATAAGCCAGCTTCGGGCGTACCCCCGTTTAGCAATACTCGGTGCAACATATCCACATCGCCGGTGCCAGCGGAAGGCGTACCAACGTCTAGTCCGGTATCAAAACCGCCTATATCCAGGATTAACTGACGTCGGAAGGCCATATTGGCACCGGCGCCAAGATCTTGCGACCTGATCAATTGGTCTTCGTGAATCAGCCCGGGCGCGCGG
>JACZVB010000192.1 GCA_022572865.1 Chloroflexota bacterium
GGAGGACGTCCAGCTCGGCAGGAAGGTGAAGGGAATCGGCATCTGCCCCGCGTTCTCTATGACGCCTGGAAAGGTGTGGAGAGGATCAGTGCCCCTGGGTCATGATAACGAGCTGATCTTCACCCGGCTCCTGGGGTTAAAACCCACAGAGGTGGCCCGGCTGAGGGAAGAAGGTGTGACGTAGTCTGGTGGGCCCATCTGAATTCAAGCCCGACGCCCCGGTGATAGATCAAGAACGGCTACGTCCCGCGCCTCGAGGCCTCATAATGCATAATAAACTCGGCCACGGGAGTGCGTGCGATGGCGTCGCCAATCAGGTCGATGGGAAGGTCGTCAACCCTCTTGAAGCGTACACATGACTTGCCCATGTTCAATTTCTTGCCACTGGCCCGGTACCGCTCGACGAACCACCGTTCCGTCTCCTTGTCGGCGTAGACGTTCATGAGATAGAGGGACAGGTAGTTTTTCTGGGCAGCGAGTGCAGCGTACATCTTTCTACCGTAGGACCGCCCGCTGGATTGGCCCAGCAGACCGCGATCGATCCCTTTAGCCCTGTTGCCGACCCCGAGGCGGAAATAGACGCTGGGCTTAACCTCGCAGTAAAAGGCGAAATCGTCCGCCGCTGTCCAGGGCTCGGCGCTGAAAACTTTTTCTGACCCCACTACGTCTTTCACGGCCTCTCGGATCAGATCCACCATGGCGTCGTCATTGACCAGCACCGGTTCGCCGGTCGTGATCTCCACTTTGGCATCGGCGCCGTGGGCCCGAGCCAGATTCACCGACAGATCGCGAATCCTCTTATGGGCAAGGGCCCGTACCTCCTCCGACATCGTCCGCACGGTACCCTTCATCGTCACTGTGTCTGCGATGATGTTGCGGGCCGTACCACCCTGGATCGAGCCTATGGTAATGACCAACGGGATGGCCGGGTCTTTCTGGCGCGCTGGAACCTTTTGCAGCTCCTGTATCACGCCAGCTACCGCCGCCGTGTAGCGCCGTAGCATCGTCACATCCTTCCAGCCCATAACTTCGAGGATGTCGCTGACATTCATCCCAAGTCGCTTCATCTGAGCGGCAGACGCTCGGCGGAACGCATGAACCCCTTTGTCCTCTACATGCGCACGCTTACACAAGCGGCGGACGAGTTGCAGGATGCCAGAGCCCGTGAGTGCACCCTTCTTGCCGCGCCATAGCTTGCCGTCAGCAATGCCCCAGCGCCTCACGTAGCGCTCAACGGCTTGCAGGGCCGTCGTCGTACCCAGGTAGACCTGCCGAATGCCGCCCTTGCCGTCCACCCGCAACGTACGGCTATCCCAATCGGGCAATCCCATTGACACAAGCTCCCTCTCGCGAACGCCGGTGTCAAACAATACCGTCACGATTGCCCGGTCCCGTAGACCTTGCCTTGTTCCCGTGTCACACGCGGCGAGAAGCTGGCTGATCTCGCTCTCAGAGTATGTGGGCTGAGGGTCGACCCTGTAGCGCACGAGCTTCATCGTGGCCGACGGGTCGTTCTGTATCTCTCGCTCTATGACCAGAAAGCGGAAGAATCGTCGGAGCGCGAGTTGTGCTTCATTTACCGTCTTGGCGGCAAGCTTCAACTGCAAGGCCGCGACGAAGTCACGAATATCCGCCGCAGTGATTGAGTCTGGGTCGCGTCCTCCGACGTGAGCTGCGAACCGCTCGACGACGCGAACGTAGCTCTGGATGGTGTGGGGCTTGAGCCCGTCAACGGTGAGAGCGAGACGAAACGCCCTTACGAGAACTGGATAACCGACCGCTGTAACCATGGTACCCCTCCTTTGGGTTGAGGGGCGATAGAGCGTCATTCGTGCCTGGATTCAGCGGGCGGCTACGAATTGGTGGGCCCGCCAGGATTCGAACCTGGGACCAATCGGTTATGAGCCGACCGCTCTGCCGCTGAGCTACGAGCCCTTAATGCTCATTCAATTCTATCCGATATCCCCTGTCCCCCGCAATAAGCGCCCTTCGATTTCCAGATAATCGATCGGCGCCCCGGTTATAATGAACGGCGAAGTTCCCTACCCTCTTTCCCAGAACGTAAGTAGCAAACAGCAATGGGTTCAGAACTACAGAGCGTAACCTTCCTCTGCGAAGGCCAGAGGCTGTACGCCGACCTCACCATCCCCAGGCCCGGGGCCCCCTGCATACTCATGTCCCACGGGTTCGAGGCCAGCAAGAACGGCACCAAGTGGTCCTTCCTAGCGCCCAGGCTAACGGAGGAAGGCTACGCTACCTTCCGATTCAACTATCGGGGGTGCGGGGCCGGGGCAGACATGAGCGAGGGCCGTTTCGAGGACACCACCCTCACCGCAAGGGTCAGGGACTACGAAGCGGCCCTGGATTACCTGGGTAAGGTGGACATCGACGGTAACCGCATAGGGGTGATCGGATCGAGCTTCGGGGGAGAGGTGCCCATCGCGGCCCGGGACCCCAGGGTTAAGGCCCTCGTGTTGCTGGCGACCCCCTCCCAGCCCGGCTCCCCTACAGATGAGCAGCTGCAAACCTTTCAGCAGACGGGCTATTTGCAGCTTCCTTCCGGCAAGAGACTGAAAATGTCGTACTTCGAAGACTCACGCCGGTATAACTTATGTAAAGCTATCTCTAGCATAGAGCGACCGGTACTGATAATCCATGGAAAGCTGGACTGGGATGTCCCCCTGGACAGCGCCCGCGAGCTATACGAACACGCCAGGAAGCCCAAGCGCCTCGAGGTGATCGAGGGTGGAGAGCATGCACTTCGCCGCCCCGAGGACATGGCCCGTATCCTGGAACTGAGCCTGGAATGGTTCGGGCGTTATCTGTGAGGCGAACTTATTGGTCTGGGAGGGGACGGTTAATTCAGCTTGTATATCTCGATGGCGTTCAGGCCTAAGACCTTCTTCTGGTCTTCCTCCGGCAGCTGCATTAGCACTCTACTCAGGTTTTTCACCGGCCCCTGAGACGAGTCAGAGTGGGGGTAGTCGTAGGCCCACACCATCCTGTCAGCGCCCAGGAGCTGTGCCGTAAGACCGCCGAACTCATCGTCGGGGTCCATGGAAATCCAACCCCTTGTCTTGAAATAGGTGCTGGGTTTGTGCTTCATCTCAGTGGTAAAGCCCACGATCTCAAACTTTTCGTCCATCCTCTCCAGCAGGTAGGGCATCCAGAGGGTGCCCGACTCCAGGACCACCAGTTTCAGGGTGGGAAAGCGGTCGAATACGCCACCCTGGAAGAAACTCATGAAGCTCAGTTGAATGTTCGACGTGTTGGAGAATGACCACCAGCTCGGCACCTGGATCTCCGGATGCAGCAGCCAGGAGGTGCTTGTCCCTCCGGCCCCAACGTGGAGGGCCGGAGGCATGTCCTGCTCCTGGAACTCGGTCCATAAAGGGTCCCAGTGGGGGTCTCCGTATGCGATATCACGGGGTGGGGAGCCGGGGCACATGACGGCCCGGGGCCCGACGGTGGCTGTCCTCCTTAGCTCCTTCACGCTCTCCTGCACATCGGTCCAGGGGAGGGCGATGGCGGGATACAGCCGGTCTGGATAGCTGCTGCAGAAGTCCACCAGCCAGTTGTTGTACACCCGGCAGTAGGCGGCTGCCAGCTCGGGGCTCTTGGTGGCGCCTATCCAGCCAAGGCCTAGAGAGGGGTACAGGATGCTCTTGTCGATCTTCTCCTCGTCCATCATCTTCACACGCTCGTGGGGATCGCAGGCCGCGGGATTCATGGCCCGGCCCTCTTCCCACGTGACCGAGGGGTTTTCGTAGATGTTCTTCCTCCTCCACTCCTGGCTCTTGCCGATGGTAGCCAGGTTAGCGGCGGTGCCTTTGGCTAGGAAAGTGTCTCCCTTCCCCTCTGAGAACCACTGCTCCAGGCCGTTCTCATCCTTCCCCATGTACATGGCCATGTCACGGTACCGGGGCTCTATGTTCTCGACCCACAGGTCCGAGGGCTCAAGGATGTGGCCATCAACGTCGACAAGCACGGTCTCCGCCATTTTCATTCTCCTCCTGCTGAGCTAGCTCGATCTACGGCCCAGATTATACTCCACATCGAATACGAGTGAACGCAACCGATACCGTGGAGAGGGCAGCTGTCCTTCCGCCAGGGATTTACTAGCGAGAAAGAGTGCGGCGGGACCTGCTATGTACCCGCTGTGTCTTGGTCGGCGTCCTTTATACCACAGGCTACATAAGCGCTACCTCCAATATATTCCTCGATATCGAGGTGGCCCATCACACTTTCGAGATACGCCCAGGGGACCGATGTGCCCCATAGCAGGG
>JACZVB010000193.1 GCA_022572865.1 Chloroflexota bacterium
AAATTGGGTTTGGGGGACATCCTTCGATAGACTCAGGACAGGCCCCTAACCCCCCTGCCCCGACTCGGCGTCGGGACACTCCCCTTTTCGAGGAGCCTACTAAACGGCCTCTGTGCTGGGAGGGGCGCAGTTTCCCAAGGACCACTCCTACTCGCCGCTCACCTGCTCACAGGCCTCCTTGTAGCTCTCCAGGAACGGGCCCAGCAATGGAACGAATTTGATGAGCTTGAGCTTAGGCAGGCCCCGGATTTTGATCTGGCCGGAGAAAAACATCTTGGGCAGGTTCCCACGCCCATACACCACGTTGTGGAGCCGCTCTGCGTCCATGGTTATCTGAGCATCGGACTCTCCCTCGATAGATTCGAGGGGGGAGAACCGGCCTTCATCGTCGAGGGCGGTGTACAGAAACAGGTTGTAGTCCGGAAACTCCCAGCACAGGGTATTGAATATCTGGGCCAGTTTCTTGATGCTTTTTGCAGGCACCTTTTGGCCAGTCAACTCCAGGGTCTTCTCCATGATCCTCGAAAACTGGTCTTTAGGGGGCAAAGGTCTGGTCAATTTTCTCTCCTGTCCGATCGCAGAATTCTGCTCCGCAACATCATAGCATGTGTGGCTGTTTCGGGATTAAACTTCTCCCTAAATTGACACTCCCCGATCTGCACGTGTAGGGTGTATCGGATATCCTCTTTCTTGTCCCATGCCCGGATGCAAAGGAGGAACCCATGTCTCCCCAGTCCCGACGCCCACTTCCTCTAATACCCCAATACCGAGCTGCCGCGATCCAGTACGCTCCGACCCTCTTCGAGAAGGAGAAAAACCTGCTGGAGCAGCAGGAGATGGTAGAGGAGGCGGCTCGAAATGAGGCCAAGCTCATCGTTATGGTGGAGATGGCCACTACAGCCTACTGCTTCTACTCCCGGGCGGAGATCTCTCCCTACGTGGAGCCGATACCCGGGCCTACTACTGAGAGATTCGGGGAGATCGCATCTCGCTATGGATGCTACCTGGTGGTTGGGATGCCCGAGGTGGACCCGGAGACCGATGTCTACTACAACTCCCTGGCCCTGATAGGCCCCAGCGGGGTCATAGGGAAGTATAGAAAGACCCACTCGTATATATCGGAGAACACCTGGGCCAAGGACGGAGACCTGGGGCTGCCGGTATTCTCCACGGAGATAGGAAATCTTGGCGGCTTCATCTGCATGGACGCCTCTTTTCCGGAGACGGCCCGACTCCTGGCCCTCAGGGGGGCCGACGTGATCTGCTTCCCCACCAACTGGCTTCTGGAGAAGGCGCCCGCGCCCAGCTGGCTCACCCGGGCCTTTGAGAACGGGGTCTACATAGTGGCTGCTGACAGGTGGGGCAACGAACGCACGGTGGAGTTCTCCGGGGGCAGCGCCATCATCGATCCCGACGGCTCTATTCAGTCCTATAAGGACACGGGTAACGGGATCGTGTACGGGACCATCGATGTGGAGCGGGCCCGAGACAAAGGTTTCGGGAGCGAAGGGATGGGTAACAAGCTGATGGAGAGGAGGCCCGGAGAGTACATGGACCTGGTCCGGAACAGCTACCTCTTCAATCCCAACGACTACTTCGGCCTGTACGGCCAGGACTCCCTTCCACCGGGCAGGAGCTTCCGGATAGGAGTGGTCCAGATGGCGTCGGTGCAAGGCGATGCTGAGGCCAACCTCTCGAAGATCGAAGGGCAGCTGGACTCGCTGCCGGAGGGGTGCGACGTCGTGGTCCTGCCGGAGCTGGCCGTCACGGGAGTCGTGAAAGCGGGGCCCCAGGCCCGGAGCGCCGCGGAGAAGGTCGGAGACGGGCCGACGGTTCGACGGCTATTGGAGCTGGCCCGGCAGCACGACACTTACCTGGTGACCAGCATCGTCGAGGCTGAGGGAGGGCGGCTGTACAACACCGCCCTTTTAGCCGGCCCCGACGGGCTGATGGGTAGATATCGTAAGCTGCACTTGAGTGAATCCGATAGGGCCTGGGCGACTCCAGGGGACATGGGCCTTCCTACATTCGACATCAGCGTAGGCAGGGTAGGTCTCCTGGTAGGGCACGACGCGATGTTCCCCGAACCGGCCCGGGCCCTGGCTGTAAAAGGGGCCGACCTGATATGCGTCCCCGGGGCGCTGGAGTATCCGGGGGTATCGGCCCTTGGCTCTACCAGGGTGCCACTGGCCGGGGGCATCATCACAGGGTCCGACCCTGTGCACTGGCACATCCTAAGATCGAGGAGCGAGGAGAACAACACCTTCGTGGCCTTCGCCAACCAGTGCGGCGGCGGGTACTTTGGACGAAGCGGCGTGTTCGACAAGCAGGGTGACGGGTCTATCCGGCACGAGGTGGTGGCGTCGGAGGCAGACGAGGAGGTGGTGTCCCTGGAGGTGACCACAGGTCAGGTGGAGGGGGTGTCCCATCCCACCAGTTCCGTGCGGACCAAAGAGATGGTACGAATGCGCCAGACCTACTGGTACAGCCTGCTGGTGCACCCCGATCCGCCGGTGGAGGATATACCGGCGTAAAGCATCAGGCTACACGTTGGTTACTTCTACACGGGCCAGGTCTGAAGGGTGTAGCACATCTCCCAGAAGAGGTACTCGTAGCGGCTGCTGGTGATGAAGGCCTGCTCCATCCGGGCCCTGGTCTCGGGCGAGGCGGCCTCGGCCAATCGGTCAACAAGGCTCCGGCACCGTTCAACGTCTTCCCCGAAAGCGGGATTGCTGTAGGTCTTGATCCACCGGGCGTATAGCTCTTCCCGGGGGAGAGGTTGGTCGGCCAGGCGCCGGCCCTTCTCGTAGAAGGACCAGAGGCAGGGCAGCACGGCGGCGACGGTGACCTCGAAGGGCTCCGCGGTGGCGGCCCGCACCAGGAAGTCGGTGTAACCCTGACAGGTGGGGGCTTTTTGCTCTCGCTCCAACTCTTCCTCGGTGATGCCGAAATCGGCGGCGTAGGAGCGGTGGAGGGACATCTCCACCTTCATGGTGCTTTCGGCCATCCCGGCGAACCAGGTCATGGCCTCCTGGTCAGGGGCCCGGGCTGAGGCGGTGGTGTGGACTCGGGCGTAGTCGATCAGGAACTGGTAGTCCTGTCGTACCCAGAACTTCAGCTTCTCGATATCCAGGGTGCCGTCACCGATGCCCTGAACGAAGGGATGATGGAACTGGGCATCCCAGATGGGGCCTACGATCTCTCTGAGGTGATCGCTATACGCTTCGGACACTTGCCGTCTCCGTACTGGTAGTCTGCTATAAGTCAACAGGGGACGTGGGCGTTCTCCCCCAAGGTCTGCTTACACGGGCCAGGTCTGAAGGGTGTAGCACATCTCCCAGAAGAGGTACTCGTAGCGGCTGCTGGTGATGAAGGCCTGCTCCATCCGCCCCTTCAGTTCCTGAGAGGCGTCGGCCCCCAGCCTGTCCATCAATACGCGGCACCGCTCCACCTCCCGGCCGTAGTCTGGGTCGGTGTATTGTTTGATCCAGCGGGCATACAGCTCCTTGTCCGGAAGGCCCTGGTCCTCGAGGCGAGTGCCCAGCTCGTGGTAGCCCCAGAAGCAGGGGAGGAGGGCCGCAACCAGGACCTCGAAGGGCTCGGCGGTGGCGGCCCGCATGAGGAAGTCGGTGTAACCCTGGCAGGTGGGAGCTTTTTGCTCTCGCTCCAGCTCCTCCTCGGTGATGCCGAAGTCGGCGGCATAGGAGCGGTGGAGGGACATCTCTATCTTCAGGACGGCCCTGGCCAGGCTGGCGAACCAGGTCATGGTGTCCAGGTCCGAGGCCCGGGCCGAGGCCGTGGATAGGACGCGGGCGTAGTCGATGAGATATACGTAGTCCTGCCGGACCCAGTGCTTCAGCTTCTCGAGGTCCAGAGTGCCGTCGCCAACGCCCTTGACGAAGGGATGATTGTGCTGGGCGTCCCAGATGGGGACTACTAGCTTTCTGAGGTGGTCGCTGAACCGATCGCTTCTTCCAGTACTGGAAGGGTTCATGCCAGGTTTCCGGGTCAAGTTACGCTCCTTCGATGCCTGCTGGGGCAGGGGCCCGTGCCCTTTGCCCTGCACATCGATTATAACCTGCTCTGTTTGATTATACTTTCCGTTTGAGACTGGATTTAGATTGATTTGGGCCCTTGTATTCAGAAGCCAGCCTGGCAGATGGACTGCCACAGGCCGGCCAAGCCGGTCGATGGAGTGATTGAACTCCTAGCTTTAGGCCGTAGGGTCTTGATATTCTGGTAGTACAAATGTACTATTACAAGCAATGGGTTTGATGGCAAGGA
>JACZVB010000194.1 GCA_022572865.1 Chloroflexota bacterium
ATGCCCGGGTCTGAGCCCAGTCTTCATAACCTGAATCTTATCGTGGTTCAGAGTTAGTTGGGCAGGGCAGGCCCACGTGAAGACGCCATCACTTAGGCTCCCATCAAAGATGCCTGGCCCCTAGGGCCTGAAGCTGGTAATAAACCCTCGGATCTGGCTCTCCCGAGCAGCGAAATCATCCCTGGGGCCGATGGCCTCGATGATATAGGCCTGAGTCCCCACCCGCATCACCAGCACAAGGTGTCTGTTTATTGAACCGTCCAGACCCGTGGCCGCATCGAACTGCACCTCTCGGGCGGTTAGAATGCCGACAGTCGCCCCCCCATCGGAGACCAGTTGATAGCCCGATAGCGGCTCATACCGGCTCTCCATCAACACCAGGGCGTACAGGTCCGCGGACATTGCGGCGGGGATTTGGGCCGTCAACACCTGGACCATGAACCCGCCCGGGCCGAGAAATCTGACAGCTGCCTCTTTGCCCGGCTCCAGTAGCCCCCATCCCGAAGGCACCTGCAACGAGAAGCGCATCTCAGTATCGGAATAGATCCCCGGTGTAAAGGTAGCCAAGGGGGTAGGCGCGGGAGTAGGGATGGGGGCAGGGGTTGGGATAGGGCCGGGGGGATTTGGCTGGAGCTGAATGCTCGTTATCGATTCCTCTAACAGGGGCGAGAAGAAATCAAAGAACGCGGCGGTGGTAAGGGCCAAGACCCGGGAGCCTCTGATGTTGTTGAAAGTATAGAAGACCAGGGCCGCCTGTTCCTCTCCCTCCTCATCGAAAAAGAAGCTAATCAACAGCCCGGGCGGATCGGCCACCAGCTTCCGCCCTATCTCTTGAAAGTTCTGAAACTCCTCCCTTAGCTGGAGAAGTTTCAGGCTTACGTACTCATCGAACTGGGCCCGGGTCAGAGGGGCCGTAAAGGTATTTAACGAAATCTCTATCCTGGCCAGTCCCGTCGGATTCTCGATGGTTACTTCGCCCGGGTCGGTATCGTCGGCCGTCCAGCCCTTAGGGATGGACAGGGCCACCCCCTGGGCAAAGCTGGCGTAGGTCTCAAGGGACAAGGGGGTCGGTGCCGGAGTTGGAGACGCCGTGGGGGATGGGACAGGAGTAAGAGAGGGCGTAGGAGTGGCCTGGCCAGCAAAATCTGAAATGGCGCATCCCTGCGGCCAGTCCTCAGGCTCTCTCCACCACTGGTCATCAAGAAACACCCACCTCTCAGAATCGATCTCCCCAGGGCCAAGAATGGTCTCGCCATCCGACACGTACTCTAGCTGCACCTTCCCCCCAACCCCAACTACGCCCACTTCGGACACCCTGACCTCGAAGGACTCGTGGCCCTGACGAAATAGCAAGTTTCTGACTAGGGCCGCACTACCCTGCTCGAATGTCCTGTGCTGGGCGGCGTTGCAGGTTTCCTTCCAGCGGGGACTCGCGTACCCGTACAGCTCCTCCCACTTATCTCCATTGAGATCCTTGACCTGGGCCTCTGCCCTCTTGCTGAGAAACTCCTCCGTCGGCTCGGGGGTTCCTCCCCCGCAGGCCGATGCTACAAGAAAGAGCAACGCAATCCCTACGGCCAGGACTAGTCCCGAAACCCGCAGCCTGGACATCATCTCGACCCTCGCCCCGAACTGACCAGGACTCGACCCTCTAGCCCGTTTTTCAGTTCCCCTACCAGGTCCGTAAGTATAATCTGGTTCGGACTAATTCCCGGGTCCCGGGTATACACCCTCAGGTAGTTATCGGTGAGTCCGGACCATACCAAAGCGCCATCCACCCCACCCTCCTCTTCCCACAGCACCTCCATGGCGCGGCCGACGAAAGAGCGGCGGAATCGTGACCCGGATTCCCCGGCCAAAGCCAGCATCCTGCGGGCCCGCTCCTTCTTAATCCGGTCCGGCGCCTGCCCAGCCATTCCACTGGCCTGAGTGTCGGGGCGGGGGGAGAAGGGGAATACGTGCATAGCGGCGAACCCGATCTGTTGGCACAGCCGGTAGCCCTCCTCAAACTCCTCCTCCGACTCCCCGGGAAAACCAACAATTACATCGGTGGTTACGGCTATGTCCGGCACCGAGTTCCTCAACCTCTCTACGGCGTTCAGATAATCCGTGGTGGAATATCGACGCCGCATTCTTCTGAGCACGGAGTCGCTGCCGCTCTGGAGGGCCATATGCACGTGCTTGCAGAGCCTCGGGTCCTGCCAGGCAGACAACAGCATGGGAGTCAGATCCTGGGGTTGTATAGACGAAATTCTCAGGCGTGTAATCTTGGTCTCACTCAAAATCGCCTCGATAAGCCCGTGCAGCCGGCCCTGGAAACCCTCGGTATCCCTCCTGGATTCAGGGGTAGGTGGATAGAGCCCATAGGAGCCTATTTGGGGGCCGGTGAGCACCACCTCCTTGTATCCCTCCTGGACCCTGGCCTCGACCTGTTGGACAACTTCAGGGATTGGTACGTTGGCCTCTCTACCCCTGGTGAAGGGAACGGTGCAAAAGGCACAGAACTGGTTGCACCCCTCCTGGACCTTGATGAAAGCCCGGGTGCGGGTCGGCCTGTCCCATGAGGAGTCAATGAAATCTCGGTCCATTGAAGACAGGTCATCGTGCCTGTCCAGCAAACCCAGTCCCTGGACCGCCTCGATGATTCCATCCTTATGCTGGTTGTCTACGATCAGGGTGACCCCCTCCACACCCGACACGGCTTCCCTGTCCCGTGTTGCATAACAGCCGGTGGCTATCACCGCAGCAAGGGGGTTCCTGCGATGAGCGGCCCTTAGCCACTGACGGGCCTTGGCATCGGCAACGTGGGTCACGGTGCATGTGTTAAGCACGTATATGTCGGCCTGGCCTTCGGGGTCCACCAGGGTGCACCCGGCCTCAATGAACCGGCGTCCAATATTATCGGCCTCCGCCTGGTTCAGCTTGCAGCCTTGGCTGGCCACCGCCACCCGAGAACCGCTCGACTCTCTTTTCCTTTCGCCCATGGGCAGAATACACCTCAAGCCTACAATGAAAGATCACAGCCATTTTCGATTTGGGATGAGGGCTATGGCCGAACCCCGGCCTCACTTCTCGGGTCCCAAGATAATAAGGGGAAAGATGGAGTGTATTATAGGAAAGCAGCGTCTAGACGGTCAAGGTAAAACGCAAACTTCCGGGCCCATACCTTCAATGGCCACCAGTCCCATTCTTCACATATTGTGTTATAATACGCCTCAATCGCACAGCAGTCTTTCGGGATTCTATCGCATATTTTTGACTTCTTTCTCCCTGATCTAGATAGGGACTAGGCTGAAGGTTCTTCGATGTCAACACAGGCCTCTACCAAAAACAGCACTAGAAACTTTCCGGTACCCCGCAAAGTTCTTCTTGTTGAGCCGCCCAACCACCTCACGGTAGGTTTCAACGCCACGGTAGTCGTGGAGCCCCTGGGCCTTGAGTATCTGGCCGGTACCCTCCTTGATACAGCCGATGTAATGATCTATGACATGCGGGTGGACCCTAAACCCCTGGCCCAGGTGATGGAGGAGTTTAAGCCTGACCTCCTCGGCATCAAAGAGGGCTACACCGTCGATGTTGATTCGGTGAAGGAGATAGCCCAGGAGGTCAAAATCCTCTCACCCGATATTCCCATAGTGGTTGGGGGGCATCATGTGAGCCTGGCCCCTGAGGATGCTTTTACACCTGACATCGATGCCATTGTTATAGGGGATGGGGAGCAGCCTTTCAGAAAACTAGTGGACAGCCTGATCAAGGGCGAGGGGTTGGAAAACACCGTTGACGTAATATTTCAGAACGACGAAGGCGAGTTCGACCAGTCAAACGTGAGAAACCGGAAAAAGAGCTCCCTTAAAGAGTTCGACTCCGCCATGATGAACGAAAGGCCCTTCCCGGCGAAGCACCTGGTCGACCACTATCGAGACAAGTATTTCTTCCTCTATCACAGCAATCCCTACTCGGTGGAGATGGCGCGAGGATGCATCTACAGGTGCAATTTCTGCTCTGTCCACGAATTTCATAAGGGTGAGTTCCGGGTGCAGGGCAACGACAGGACCCTTAAGGACTTATCAGACCTGCCGAAAAACTCATGGGTGAACATCGTCGACGACCTGGCTATACAGGAGCTTCCAGGGGCGTTGAAGCTGCAATACGCAGATGGATTCGACCCGATGGACGATCTGGCGGACCGGCTGATAGAGATGAATCTGGGACAGCGCTACTGGATGCAGGTAAGAGTCGACAACGTCGTTCGGAACCCCAAGAAGTTCGAGAAGTGGGCC
>JACZVB010000195.1 GCA_022572865.1 Chloroflexota bacterium
ATTTAATCGTCCTGGTGAAGCCTCAGTTTGAAGCCAGGCGAGACCAGGTAGGCAAGGGCGGCCTGATCAAGGACCCTGGCATACATGCCCAGGTTCTAGGGAAATTCATAGCGTGGGCCATCGGACTCGGGTTTAGGTTCCGGGGCCTGACTCCCTCGCCCATCCTCGGCGCGACGGGCAACCGGGAGTTCTTCGTTCTGCTGCAGCGGAGTTGAGGAGTTTATTAAACGGCCAGGGCATTCTAGACCTGAAAACACTCTGCATGACCATACGGTGATGCGGCGGCTACTGAAACTGGCGGTAGTTCTCCTGGAACATGGCCACCAGCTTCTGGGCCTGGGCATCGTAGGCCACGGGGTCGGCCCAGGAGTCCCGAGGATTGAGGACTTTCGAAGGCACGTTTGGGCATGAGGTGGGCACTCGCAACCCGAAATGAGGGTCTTTCCGAGTCGGCGCCTTCGCCAGGGAGCCGTCCAGTACGGCCTTGACCATGGCCCTGGTGTAACCGATCTTCATCCGGTGGCCTACACCGTATGGCCCGCCCGTCCAGCCTGTGTTGACAAGCCACACCTGGGCCTGGGTTTCCCGGATCTTCCGTGCCAGCATATCGGCGTATACCGTGGGTGGCATGGGCATGAAGGGAGCCCCGAAGCAAGAGCTGAAGGTTGCGACAGGTTCAACTATGCCCCGTTCAGTGCCCGCTACTTTGGCCGTATAGCCAGACAGAAAATAGTAGTTCGCCTGATCGGCGTTCAAAATGGCTACCGGCGGCATCACCCCGAAGGCATCGGCGGTGAGCATGAGAATGTTTTGCGGAGTGCCGGCTATCCCCTTTGGGTCTGCGTTCGGGATGCTGGTAAGGGGATAGGAGCCCCTGGTATTTTCAGTAAATGAGGCGTCGTCCAGGTCAAGCACCCGGGTCTGGGGATCGATGACTACGTTCTCCAGGATGGTGCCGAAGCGCTCGGTTGTAGCGTAGATCTCGGGCTCCGCTTCCCTGGAAAGCCTGATGACCTTAGCGTAGCACCCCCCCTCAAAGTTGAAGATGGTGTCGTCGCTCCAGCCGTGCTCATCGTCCCCGATGAGGGTCCGGTCTGAGGTAGCCGAAAGGGTGGTCTTGCCGGTGCCCGAGAGTCCGAAGAAGAGGGCTACGTCCCCATCGGGTCCCAGGTTGGCCGAGCAGTGCATGGGCAGCACCCCGGCCAAGGGCAGCAGGTAGTTCATGACGGTAAAGGCCGACTTCTTGATCTCCCCCGCGTAGCTGGTCCCGCCGATGAGGGCTATCTTCTGCCCGAAGTCGATTATTATAAACGCCTCGGAGTTGGTTCCGTCCCTTTCGGGCACGGCCTTGAACCCCGGGGCGTGAATGAAGGTGAAATCGGGCTCTGCTTTGCCCACCTGTTCCGGGGGCATGGACAGAAACATGTTGGCGGCAAAGAGGTTGTGCCATGCGGTCTCGGTAATAGCCCTGAGGGTCCTCCTGTACCTCGGATCGGCCCCGATCCAACAGTCTCGAAAGAAGATGTCCCTGCCCTGAAGGTATTCCAGCACCCTACCGAGCAGCGCATTGAACCTTCCCTGCTCGAAGGCTCGATTGACAGGGCCCCAGCAGATCTTGTCCTCTGAAGAAGGCTCTCTTACGAAAAACTTGTCATTTGGGGACCGGCCTGTATAGAGGCCCGTGTTTACCACCAGGGCCCCGCCTCTCCCCACCATGCCTTCCTTCCGTTGTATCGCTATCTCCCATAGCGCCTCGGTCCCGAGGTAGAGGGCCTTATCTGTAAGGGATGCTATCTCCGACCTGTGCTCCTTAGCCTGCTTCACAGCCAGGCCCTCCACATTCATACGGCCTCCTCCAGCTTATTCACTTATGGGGCGATAACGTAAATTCGGTTCGCTGTTCGCAAGCTCCGCCGATAGCACAGCCCCGTCTATAGAGGCCAAGGATTCCGGTGCAAATCTGATTAAGCGCACATTTCAAGAAAGGAATGCAGGAACAGAACTGAGAGGGAGTGAGGGTTTTTATATGCAAGACCAATCTAATTATAGCATTTATAACGGCTCTGTCATAGCCCAACGGAACGAGAGCGTTTGATTACACTTTCGTCCATCCACCTATCCCTCTTCCCTTCTTCAAGGTCAGGCCAGGTAGTTGATCTGTGAAGCCTGCTCAACCCGGCCCTGGGGCCGGGGGTCGTCGGGGCTTCCGTGCTGGAACCGATTGGCCCCTTCGTACAGCAACCGCTCTGAGCTGTGAAAGGCGGGAAGCTGGTACGAGAAGACAGTGATATCGATACCCGGCCCGGCGTCGTAGGCGTTTGCTTCAGGCTCCGGGCCCACAGCCGTCGGAGTGGGTCCCGGGCTGGGCAGCCCGGGTATGTCGATGGAGTCCCCAGTACCCGAACCAGCTGATCCTCCGCTTAAAGTTATCGCCAGGAAGATCAACAACAGGATAAAGGAGGCCATTACCAGCACCAACCACTCCCTGGAAATCGACACCCGTGCCCGGGGGGCCGTATCCTGGATGCCGGGCCTCTCTCCCGAGCTCCAGACCAGCCGGGGTTTGAAGGATCGGTGAAACTTTCGGGCCAGTAGGCCTACATCTCGTGAAGAGCCCCTGACCGATGGTGTTTCCGGCTGGTACTTGCTTCCCCGGGCCTCACCGGTAGGCGGCTCGAACCTGGGGAGAGAATCCAGGATCCCGTAGCCGACATCGTAACGGCACCGGGAGCAGATTACGGGGCCGATGACATGGCCGGCCCAATAGCCGGTAGTAGAGCCCGGGCCCCGTCGGAAATCCGACGAGCCGCACTCGGGGCAGTGCCTCCCGCCCTTTTCCTCAAGAGTCATGATGAGGCCGCCGTGGTGGACAGTACAACTCGACTCGATAGCAAACGCCTCTTTATGTCAAATAGAGGGGTCAAAGGCTACTGGGGGATGGGCTTAGTCTAAGATGGGGATCGAGCCCCACATGATCTCGTCCGGGGATTTTACCAGCCCCTTCTCTCGGGCCAGGTCCCGAATCTTCAGCAGAGTCATGTTTACCTCCGGTGTCAGGTACACCCACTCTTCGCCGGAGGGTATCCAGTAGGGGGAGTTGATTCGAACCACCTTGCTCTCGTTAACGTTGAGATATATTCCGAATTTAGACAGGTCCATTCAAGCTCCCCCTTCTCCTATTCAACGGTGACGGACTTGGCCAGGTTACGGGGCTGGTCTACGTCACACCCTCTCCGTACGGCTACATAGTAGGCGAAAAGCTGCATCGGCACCACCGATAAGATCGGGGACAGGAGGTAAGGGACAGGGGGCAGATAAACGACGTGATCGGCCCTGGAAGCCAGATATTCATCTCCTTCGGTGGCGATGGCGATCACCTTTCCGTCCCGGGCCTTGACCTCCTCGATGTTGTTGAGCATCTTGGCATACAACCTGTCCTTCAGGGCAATGGCCACTACAGGCATGTCCTGGTCTATCAGCGCGATGGGTCCGTGTTTCATCTCCCCCGCCTGGTATCCCTCGGCGTGACTGTAGCTGATCTCCTTCAGCTTGAGAGCTCCTTCCAGGGCCATAGGGTAGTTTATGCCACGACCCAAATACAGAAAATCGTTCATCCTGAAGTAGACCATGGCCAGTTCCTGACACAGGGGTCCGGTCTCCAGGGCAGCGCCCACCAGGGCCGGGAGCCGGGCTAGGTCGTCCACCATGACGGCCATTTGTGAGCCGTCCAGTACACCCCTGGCGCGTCCCATGCAAGCAGCGAGAAGGTACAAGGCAGCCATAGAGTTGACCAGGCACTTGGTGCTGGCGACCCCGATCTCCATTCCGGCCCTGATATAGATGGTGTGGTCTGCGTTCCTGGTTGCCTGGCTGTTCTCCATGTTGGATATTGTGACGATACGTGCTCCTTTATTCCTTGCCTCCTCCATCGCTGCCAGGGTGTCGACCGTCTCGCCGGACTGGGTGAGGGATACCACCAGGGTGGAGGAGTCTATTACGGGGTTCCGATATCGAAACTCCGAGGCGTTATCAACCTCGGCGGGGACTCTGGCCAGCTCCTCTATCATAGTGCGGCCCACCATGGCGGCATGAAGGCTGGTGCCCATCCCCACCAGCACCACCCGGCGAAAATCGGCCAGCTCTCGCTGGGAGAAAGGGACCTCTTCCAGTGATATCTCGGGAGGGTCGAAGCTCAACCGGCCCCTCAGGGTATTGGTGACGGCCTGAGACT
>JACZVB010000196.1 GCA_022572865.1 Chloroflexota bacterium
TGAAGTCGGAGAAGGGGCGGGAGGTCGCTCTGCGGCTCGCCCGCGACTGCGACGTCGTGGCCCACAACTTCCGGCCCGGGGTGCCCGAGCGTCTGGGCATAACCTACGAAACGGCCAGGGCCCTCAACCCTGGGATCATCTATCTTTATGGAGCGGGTTACGGGTCTACGGGGCCATATTCTCACAGATCGGTAATGCACCCGATCCCCGGGGCGGTGGCCGGCGGGGCCCTTTACCAGGCTGGGCGGGGCACTCCCCCGGCCCCAGATGCGGAGCTCACCTATGAGGAAGTCCGCCGGATAGCCCAGGCGCTGTCCATCGCCAATGAGGGTAATCCCGACGTAACCTCGGCCATGGTGGTGGCCTCATCGTTGCTTATGGCTCTTTATGTCCGGAAGAAGACGGGCAAAGGGCAGTACCTTGAGACCTCGATGATCTGCTCCAACCTCTACGCCAACGCCGACGATTTTATCCAGTACCAGGGCAAACCCCCGAGGCTTCTCCCCGACGCCCAGCTGAACGGCCTGCACGCCCTCTATCGGATCTACCCGGCCAAAGAGGGATGGGTCTTCCTCGCTTGTATTAACGATGAGGAGTGGCGAGCCCTATGCCAGTCCCTCCGGAGAGCTGACCTGCTGCAAGACCCCCGCTTCGCCACCAGTGAGACCCGACTCGAACACGACGACGATCTCGTACGCCTATTAACCAGCACCTTTAAAGCGCACCCTGCCGGTGAGTGGCAGGAGATGCTTACTCGGCAAAGCGTGGCCTGCGTGGAGGTCTACCCCAGGGATTTCAGTGATTTCGCCAACACCAGCACGGCAATGCGACAACACGGATTGATGTTAGAGGTGGAGCACCCCTCTGTGGGTGAATACCTGCGTTACGGGCCCCTGATAGATTTCTCCGACAGCCCTAGCCCCTGC
This sequence comes from Chloroflexota bacterium, assembly GCA_022572865.1. The sequence continues at coordinate 927 of JACZVB010000196.1, forward strand.
CTGGGCCCAGTAACCTGTGTTGGGGAGCACACCGAATCGGTGCTGAGGGAGCTGGGTTACAGCAGCGGACAGGTCCGGGACCTGGAGGAAGCGAAGGTCGTCGTCTGCAATGGGGAGGTCTAGAAACGGGCATCACAGTCTAGGCCCGAATCGGGGCTTAGGCCCCAGTCTGGAGCGAATCGAGCCCTGGGCGGCGTCGATGAAATTATAGATGTACTCCCGGGTCTCGGTGGGATCTATCATCTCCTCCAGCCCGAAGTCCTCCGAGATCTTCCAGGGATAGGCCTTTTCCAGCAGCCTAGCTTCGATCTCGGCCCGGCGCATATCGGGGTCGGGGGCCGCCTCTATCTCCCGTCGATGCGCCGCCGCCACTCCACCTTCCACCGGCATGCTGCCCCATTCCACCGTCGGCCAGACGACCCTCAGGTGTAACCTGTCCAGGTTACTGGTCGCGTCCACCGCCATGCCGAAGGCCTTCCGCATGTACACGGTCACCATCGGCACGGTGATCTCGGCCATTGCCTGGATAGCCCGCATCCCCTTTCTCAGGGTCCCTTCCCTCTCTGCGGCCTCGCCGATCATGAAGCCTGGCACATCCACCAGATAGACCAGCGGTATATTGAAAGTATCGCAAAACTCCACGAACCGGGTCTGTTTCTGGCAGCCCTGAGCATCCAGTGCGCCGCCCAGGTGCATCGGATTGTTAGCCAGGATTCCTATCGAGTATCCGCCTATGCGCGCCAGTCCCGTGATCAAGCACATTCCCCAATGGGGCCCTATCTCGAAGAAGGAGCCCTGGTCCATCAAGACTTGAATGACGTCATGGGTGTCGTATGCCCGACGCCGATCCTCCGGGATGATCTTCAAGAGAACGTCATCACGACGGTCCGTTGGGTCGTCGGTAGGGCAGAAGGGGGCCATCTCCCAAACGCTCTGAGGAAGATAGCTCAAGACCCGTTTGATCTGGGCTAAGGCATCCGCCTCATCCTCGGCGACGTTGTCGACCAATCCCGAGCCCCTGGTATGAATCTCAGCTCCACCAAGATCGAATTTGTTTACCTTCTGGCCCAGGGCCCGCTGGACGAGAGGGGGGCCTCCGGCGAAGATGCAGGCCGTCTCCCGGGTCATTACCGAGAAGTGGCTGATCACCACCCGGCCTCCGGCGAACCCGGCACAAGCCCCCATGGCCGCCGTCAGCACCGGGACTTCACCCATCAGCTGGAAGCTTCTCCCCAGCCCCTGAGAGCTAAGGGTCGCGGGGCCGGCTTCGTCCTCCTCGGCGCCCACGCCGCCACCGACACCCTCTACGCAAAGTATCAAAGGGATCCGATATTCATGGGCCAGGTCCTCTATAAATCCTCCCATGCCTCCTTTCCTTCGACTAACGTGCCCCGTGGATGCCCCGCCTTGCACCGTGAAGTCCTCGCCGCCAACAGCCACCGGCCTGCCATCTATCTTCGCTAACCCAACCACGTATCCCCAGGGCGTCTCCTCTAGGACGTTGCCTTTGCCATCGCGACGCCGGTGGGTGGCCAGGGTACCAACCTCTACGAAGCTCCCTTCATCGGTAAGCTCAGTTATCCGCTCCCGTATCGTGCCACGACCTGCCCTGCGCTGCCGCGCTACGGCCTCGGGCCCACCGAGTTGCTGCGCCAGTTCTCTTCGCCGTTTAAGCTGCTTTCGGGCCTCGTCCCAGGTAAATCCAGCCATTCCGGCACCTCCACGGCGCTGCTCTAATACCCAAACGGGTAACGTTTGTATGTTCCTATTTAGAATGCCGGGGCGTGGGCGTTGCCCAATGGTTTGCGGCCTTGCCGACGCCGTCTAAATGAAGGAGGTCGTCTTTCCAGCACTGGAGGGAACCCCAAGGTTTTCAGGGCCTGTCCTGCCTGTACTGAGCTTGTCGAAGTGCCTGTCCTGAGCAAGGCCGAAGGGTCGTGGGGCCTGCCCCTTCGTCACTTCAGCACGGATTGGTGATGGACAGTACCGTTATGTAAAGGCCAGTATCCTCTTTGGGTTTTCCACGAAGATGGCATCGATCTGCCCCTGGCTCATCCCCTTGTTCCGCATGATGGGGACCACGCTCTCTATCAGATGCGCGTACCCGTGGCCGCCGTACCGCACCAGCCGGGTCTTCCAGGCGGTATCGTGGGCCACCACTATCTGGCCCTGGTGGCCGGCCTCGATGAGCCGGATGATGAAATCGACCCTCTGACCGTCATTGGGCATTTCTATTGGGGCAAGCGGGTAGAACGTAGCCTCCAGGCCGAAGAGGTCGTATTCTATGTAGCAGCCTGACTCGGCAAGAGCCTTGACGGTCTCGAAGTCGGTGATGGTACGGTCGATGTGGCTCATTATGGTCCGGCTGACGTCGCCACCGGCGCCGGCGATCACCTCAATGATCTGCCCGGGGGCCGAGGGATTTCGCCCGGGATGTATGAGCAGAGGGGCCCCCGTTTCTCTCTGGGCCCTGGCCCCGGCCCTCACGGACCTCTTCTCAGCCTCGGTCCAGGGCCAGGAGCAGCCTATCTCACCGATTATCCCGGAGCGGATACCGGTATCTCCCACCCCCTCCTCCACGTCCCTGACTATCTCTTCGACCATCGAATCTTCGCTCTTGTTTCGCCAGTCGGAGGGCTGGAAGGACTCCACATAGTATCCAGAGCCCATCACGATGTTCAGGCCCGTAGCCCGGGATATTCGGGCCAGGGCCATGGGGTCCCGACCGATGCCGTTGTTGCTCGCTTCTACAAGGCTCTGGCCTCCGGCCCGGTAGTATCGGGAGATCTCTTCTATCGCCGTCTCCTCATCGTACAGCCCCAGGTTCTCGTAATTATTGGCCCAGTTGGCCCTGATCCAGCCCAGGTCATCTATGGTGACCGGACTCATGGACAGGCCTTTCCGGCTGGCTTCCGCGGGTTCCGCGAACAGGGGCTTAAAGTGGATCAGCAGGTGCTCGTGGGTCAGGGTCACTCCCAGATCGTCGGGGGCAATGGGGCCGAGTACTGTCTGGACCTTTCCCGAGAGCTGCGATGGGGACATGGTTTCCTCCCGCTGCATGCTGATTTACGGGTGCGCTGACAATGGGCGTTAGCTATCATAAGGCGACCTTAAGGTCATTGCAAACGAAAAATGGGCGAGGGGGTTTAATAATAGTTTCGACCATCCCCCCGTCCCCCTTCCTGGCCAGGAAGGGGGAGTAAATTAGCTTTGGGGGACACCCCCAAACCCCCGGTCCCGACGCCGATTCCCGAGTATCGGGGCGAGTCGGGACATCCCCAAGTCTGGAGGAGCTTATT
>JACZVB010000197.1 GCA_022572865.1 Chloroflexota bacterium
AGATTCTCAAGGCGATGATCAAGGAAGCCGACGTTCTGGTAGAGAGTTTCAGGCCCGGTGTTATGAAGAGACTCGGCTTATCTGAGAATGTCCTTCGCCAGCTCAACCAGAGATTGATAATGACCTCCATCAGCAACTTCGGCCAGACGGGGCCTTACCGGGACTACAAGGCATCGGAGCTGGTCCTCTTCGGTATGGGGGGGCCTCTTCAGGTCACGGGGATGCCCGAGAGGGAGCCGGTGAAATTGGGGGGCAGGATAGTCCAATACCAGGCCGGGGCCGTGGCGGCCCTGCTTACCATGATTGCTATGTGGAACAGGGAGGACCGGGGCCGTGGGGAATACATCGACCTTTCGATCATGGAGACCCAGGCCGGGTCCATGGACCGGTGGGTGCCCATGTTAGTCACCTACGCCTACACGGGGCAGACGGCCCGAAGGCAACCCTCCATCCCTGCGACTGCCGGGGGAATCTTCCCTACCAGGGACGGATACGTAAACACGTTGAATCCCTCCAGCCCGGAGCGAATGGACCGGATTCTGGACATGATAGGCAGGCCCGAGATGATGGGAGACCCCAGGTTCACCACTCTGGAGGAGAGGTTCAAACCCGAGAACGCCGCCATTCTGGACGCGGCCTTTCTGGAGTGGATGTTGGAGCACACCACCGAGGAGATAGTGAGGGAGTCCCAGGCCAGAAAGGTTCTGGCAGGTCCTGTACATACTCCGGCGGACCTGCAAAGGGACCCGCAATTAAGGGTCAGGTGGCCCTGGGTATCCGTGGAGCACCCGAATGCTGCGCGGGCAACATTTCCCGGCAGGCCCATGCTCATGTCGGAAACGCCGTGGCAGCTCAGGAGGCCCGCGCCGCTTCTGGGACAGCATAACCGGGAGGTCTACTGCGACCTCCTGGGCTACAGCAGCAGGGACCTGCAGCGCCTTGGACAGCTTGGAGTGATTTGACGCGCCGGAAACCCACATTCCTTCCCCCTGGGAGGTAGGAGGTCTGATGCCATGCGGATGACTGATGATGAGCTCAAGAGTTTTCTTGCCGAGCCCCGAATAGCCAGGTTGGCTACCAATGGCGCCGACGGCTTTCCCCACTTGATCGCCACCTGGTACGTATACGAAGATGGCTGGCTCTATCTCTTCTCCGGCCGGGCGGCCCCGAGGGTCGGCGAGATCAAACGAGACAGCAAAGTGGCCCTTCTCATCGATGACGACCATTTTCCTTATAAACATGTGACCCTGTACGGCACAGCCGAGGTGGACGAGTCCATCACAGACAGCTATCTGGGGAAGATATGCGCCAAATACCTGGGGCCGGATGGGGGCGGCAAGTATGAAGCCGGCCTGAAGGGCCTCATCGATCCCGTGATGATCAAGGTGAAGATATCCAAAACCATATCCTGGAACTACTACACCGGTGGCTACAGGACCAGTCCCCCCAGGTCAGAGGGCTAAGCGCATGGTGCGAGCAGAGGAACGGTATCGAGAGCCGGTGCTGCCCCTGGCCTCTATAAGGGTCGCGGACCTGACCCAGGCCTGGGCGGGGCCCTACGCCTCGGGTTTCCTGGCGGACTGGGGCGCCGAGGTGATCAAGGTGGAGAACGTCCAGGTTTTTCAGTTCGGGACCAGAGGCATGGCGGTCAGGCCCTCGGGGGCCATACCCCAGGACCAGCGTGGATGGGCCAGGGGGTACCCCGATTGGGAGCCGTGACCTCGGCCCTGGAATCGGTACGCCCCGTTCAACGGCCTCAACAGGAACAAGCTGTCCATGACTCTGGACCTGCGCCGGCCAGAGGGCCGGGAGATCTTCATGGAACTGGTTAAGGTCTCCGATGTGGTCATAGAGAACAGTCCTCCCAACTTCATGGACAAAGCAGGGCTGGGATACAAAGAGCTGACGAAGGTCAGGCCGGACCTGGTGATGGTGAGAATGCCGGCCTATGGCCTCACGGGCCCGTACAAGGACTTTCGGGCCTGGGGTTCCCACGTAGAAGGGTTCATCGGCCACACCTGGATAAGGAGCTACCGGGACATCGATCCATCCCTGAAAGACGACGTATATCCCTCGGATGCGGTGGGCGGACTGATCGGCGCATTCTCCACCCTTGTAGCACTACGGCACCGTCGGCTAACCGGCGAGGGGCAGCTCATCGACGTCCCTCTCTCCGAGGCTCTATCCCCTTTTCTGGCCGAGGCTTTCCTGGACTTCACCATGAACAACAGGGTCCAGTCGGCCCTGGCCAACGTCGATGTATCGATGGCCCCTCATGGTGTGTACCGGTGCAAGGGTGAGGACCAGTGGGTCACCATAGCCGTCGGGTCGGATCGGGAGTGGCAGGGCCTCTGCCTGGCCATGGGAGACCCTGATTGGTCACAAGACGAGAGGTACAGGACCGTGTTGGGCCGCTGGCGAAATCAGGAGGAGATCGACCACCATATCGAGGAATGGACCGGGGAGAGGGGTTCCCGGGAGGTGATGGAGCGGCTTCAGGGCGAGGGAGTCCCGGCAGGCATGGCCCAGGATGTCTCCCAGACCTTTCACGACCCTCATCTGCAGGCCCGGGGCTTCTTTCAGGAGCTGACCCATCCAGAGGCCGGCTCCCATAGCTATCCCGGCATCATCGGGCGCTTGGCCTCGGTCCCCAACTCCCTTCGCAGGCCCTCGCCTTGCCTGGGAGAGCACAACGAGTACGCCCATATGGAGCTGTTGGGGTGCTCCCTAAAGCGATATCGAGAGCTTGAGGAGGCTGGCCACATAGGCCGGGACTACGCCCCGACCATAGTCTAGCAGGCTGATGAATTATGGGGTGTGCAGAGGGGCTTAGCCCCTCTGCCGGGAGTTTGAGGGTGTCCCTCAAATATAATTTCTTCCCCCTTCCTGGTCAGGAAGGGGGTCAGGGGGATGGTCGCGATGCTTCTTCAGCAGCCTGCGAGGCACGTCGAGAACCAGCTGCTTCGTGTTTACTGCAGCCGCCGGATAGCCCCTACGCCCTTCTCCTTGAACCTGGCTAGGCGGAAGTCGTCCAGGGGCAGAGAGGGCTTGCCGTCCAGGACTATCTCTGAAATAAGCCGGCCGGTTATCGGCCCCAGGGCGAATCCGTGGCCGCTGAATCCCGTGGCCAGGATCAGGCCCTTGACCCCTGGGGCCTCGCCCAGCACCGGTAGAATGTCCGGGGTGAGGTCTATCAGCCCCGCCCAGGTCTTGACGAAGCGCAGGCCCTTTAAGTCGGGCATGTATTCGAAAAATGCCTCCCTCATCTGGCGGATGGTGTCCCAGTTCACCTCCGGCTCCACCCCCACCGTCGAGGCGAAATACCGCTGGTTCTGGGTTGTCCCGGGCACGTGACTCAGGATGTCGTTCAGGAGCTTGTTTCCGATGTGTAGCTGCATCTTTTTTCGGAACTGTTTGAAGCCCTGCCAGAAATACCTCAGGTCTCGAAGGGAGTTGAGGTCGATGTCGTGGTCGAACCTGGCGGCCGCGCCGGCGCCAAGCAGGATATTGCCGTCCACTGTGGGCCTGAAGGCCACCCTGGGGGTCCAGACCAGGGGGGCCTGGTAATCGGGCTGGGGCTCGGTGATGGTCACGTGGGTCCGGATGACCCTGAGGGGGATCCTCACACCGCAGGTGCCGGCCAGGCGTGGGGCCCAGACCCCGGCGGCGTTCACGATGACGTCGGCCTCGATCCTGTGCCCCGCCTCGGTGACCACCCCCGTAACCCGGCCGTTGGAGGCCTCGATCTTCTCCACGGCGCACCGGGTGTGGATTTTGGCCCCGTTCTCCTGGGCCGCCCGAGCGAAGGCGGTGGTGGTCTTGACCGGATGGGCATAGCCGTCGCCGGGTGAATACATTCCACCCTTGAACCTGCCCGAAAGGCCAGGCACGATCTCCTGGGCCTTCTCCCAGGTCACGATATCCGACTCTAGGCCGAGCTCCTTGGTGATCTTCACCGTCTCTTCGAACTCGACCAGCTCCTTATCTGTCACCGCCAGAAGGAGGTTTCCCCCCCGGATGAAGTGGGTCTCGCTTCCCAGCTCCTCGGACAGGTTGTCCCAGAGCTTGAGACTCTCAATGGCCAGGGGCACTTCGGCGGCCTGTCGTCCCTGGCGTCGAACTGCGCCCCATGTCCTCCCCGATGCCTCATCGGCTATCTGGCCCTTCAGATCGGAAGCGCACACGTCAGAACCCCAGTACGGCGAAATCTCGTA
>JACZVB010000198.1 GCA_022572865.1 Chloroflexota bacterium
TCCAGGATCAAGACCGGGGCGTTCTTCAGCAGGGCTCGTGCTATTGAGATCCTCTGGCGCTGCCCTCCCGAGAGCTGCATCCCCCGCTCTCCAACCATTGTGTCATAACCCTCGGGGAAGGAATCGATGAACTCGTGGGCGTTGGCCTGGCGGGCGGCCTCTTCTATCTCTTCTTGAGTGGCTCCCGCCCTCCCCAGGCCTATGTTGTCACGGATGCTGGTGTTGAACAGGTACGTGTCCTGGGTCACGAAGGCTATCTGGCTTCGCAGGTCTTCCAGATTGAACTCTCGCAGATCGTGGCCTCCGAGCAAGATACGGCCTTGCTGGGGGTCCCAGAAGCGCATAAGCAGATAGGCGCAGGTGGTCTTCCCAGCCCCCGAGCGCCCCACCAGGGCCACGGTCTGGCCCGGCTCTATGGAGAAAGACACCTCGGTGAGAGCCTGGGGGAGGCCGGGGCCATAGGCGAAGGTCGCCTTATCGAATTGAATGGGTGGAGCCGCGCCGGCCTTGGAAGAGGCCAGGGCCGGCACCCCTGGGCCATCCTGGACGGGAATCGGCTCATCGTGCACGGCGAAGACCCGCCGGGCGGCGGCCAGGGTCTCCATCAGGTCCTTCACGGTCCTGGCGATGTCCGAAACGGGGGAGAAAGTAGAGAGGGCCAGGAGGGCTGTCAGGGGCAGGTCGGGCCGGGCCATCTTGCCCTCCAGTACAAGCCAGGCGCCCATGGCCAGCACTGCCAGGCCCCCCAGGCCCGTTACCGCCTCGATAAAGGATGCCTGGGATGCCTGGGCCTTCTTGAACTGTGTCTGACTGTCGGCAAAGTCCCAGCCCTTGTCGACGATCTCGTCGCTTCGGGCGGGCCCCCGGCCAAAGGCGATGATCTCCCGCATTCCCTGGATGTTGTCCACCATCTGGGCGTGCATGTCGCCCAGTTTGGTCAGGACCTCGCTTCCCAACCGCTCGTTGGTCCTCTGGGCATAGAAAGGCCTTATTGCCACGGCAAGGAGGAAAGGCATCAGGACTATCGCCAGGGGCCAGGAGATGATCGCCAGAGTTGTCACTACGGCCAGTGGTACTACGAATGCAACAAACGAGGGGCTTATGGTGTGCGCGAAGAAGAACTCGATCTTCTCTATGTCGCTGCCTACTATGCTCACGATATCCCCGGAGCGGCGCTTCACCATATATGCCGGGGCCAGGGGGTCCATCTTGGTGTACATGTCTATCCGCATCTCGGCCAGGAGGCGGTAGGCTAAGTCATGGGCCAGCCAGCCTTCGGCCCAGTTGAAGAATCCGGTCAGGGGGGCGAAGACCGCCAGAAGGATCAGATATAAGGTCAGGTCCTCTCCCTTAAATACCTGCCCGACCAGCAGGGCACTGACCACCCCCAGTCCGATAATGGACCCGTGATGGGCTATGCCCAACAGGAAGGTGACTGACTGTTGGAACCACCAGGGCCTCACAAGGCCAAACAATCGTCGCCAGATGGTAAATTTGCCTAGATACGGAACGGATGGGGGGATTGAGGCCTCCGCTACGTAGTCCCGACCCCCTTCCGATGGCCGCCCACTTCCCTCTGCCGGGTGGCCCTTATGTGGCTCCTCCACACGACCGGCTTCGCCAGTCCCGACTATTGCTCCCTGGTCCCCCTCTGACTGCTGGTTCGCCATGAGCTGTGCGTATACACCGCCCGAGGCCATAAGATCGGCGTGACTGCCGGTCTCGGCCAGACGCCCCTGGTCAAGGACAAGGATACGGTCGGTCCCGATTACGCTGGACAACCGGTGGGCGATGATGAGGGTGGTACGGCCCTCCATGAGCCGGTCCAGGGCCTCCTGTATGATCGCCTCGTTCTCTGCATCCACGCTGGAAAGGGCCTCGTCCAGTACCAGTATGGGCGAGTTCTTAAGCAGTGCCCGAGCTATGGCTATTCGCTGGCGCTGGCCTCCAGACAATCTGACGGCCCGCTCGCCGACGAAGGTGTCGTAGCCCTGGGGCAGCTGGGCGATGAACTCGTGGGCGTTGGCAGCCCGGGCCGCTGCCTCCAGCTCCTCCTGAGTGGCGTCGGGCTTGCCGAACCGCAAGTTGTCCGCCACCGTCCCGTGAAAGAGGTAGGTGTCCTGGGTGACAACGGCGATCTGGTCACGAAGCTGGTCAAGGGGGAGTTCCCGCAGATCGAGGCCTCCCAGTGTAATCCGCCCCTGCTGAGGGTCGAAGAATCGGTACATCAACCACACGATAGTGGACTTACCTGCGCCGCTGGGCCCCACCAACCCCAGCTTTTCGCCCTTCTTGAGGGTGAATGATACCTTCTCCAGTGCCAGGCCTCGCCCGCCACTGTACCCGAAGCTGACCTCCTCGAAGCTGATCTCGGGGGTCGGTGATAGCCCGCCAGTATGTCCAGCCGAGGCCGCATCTGTCTGCTCCGGCTCTTCGATTTCGATAGGGCTGTCCAGCATATTGAAGATGCCTTTGGCCGCCGCGCTGGCTACCATCCCCTGGTGGTAGAGTTGGGCCAGCTCCCGGAGGGGCTTGAACACCTCGACTCCGAACATCATGACAATCAGGAGGCTGCGAATCTCCATATCGCCGTTGCTCACCCGCTCGGCCCCGACGCCCAGGGCCACGGCGGCCCCCGCGGAGATGCCTAGAACGGTGACCCCGCCGGTGGCGATGTTGGCCGCCAGCACCCCCATGGTGCTCCGGTATAGCTGCCTGGCCCGCCGGGCCAGCAGATCTCCATGGCGCTTGCTCTGGCCGAAGGCCTTCAGGGTCGCCAGCCCCTGGACGCTGTCCAGGAACTCGCCCCCCAGGGCCCCATAGGACTGGTATCTCCGCATGCTGCTCTTTTCGTTCCAACGGTGAAACACGGTGGGAGCGGCCAGGGTAAAAAGGGCAAACCCCAGGAAAATCAGGGCTATCGGAAGGTCCAGGATGGCCATGAAGATGAATATCATTATGGGTGCCACGGCCGCGATGATGAACTGAGGCAGGTACTGGCCCACAAATATCTCCAGTCCCTCGACCCCGTCCCCCAGTGTGAGGATCACTCCACCGGTGCGGCGCTGATCGAAGTGGCCGGGCCCCAGGGCAAGGCAGTGATCGTAGAGGCGCTTTCGTATCGCGATCTTGACTATGCTGGCGGTGTGGTGGGCGTAGGCGTTCTGGAAGTACTGGAACACCCCCCGGACAAGGATGAGAACGGCAACGCCGGCCAGGGGAAAGGCCAGGGACGAGTACTCTGCCTGTCCCCTGAAGATGCGGGCGATCACCACGCCGAAGATGGCCAGGCCCGCAACCCCGGACCCGACCGCGATGAGCCCCAGGATCGCCGCGAGGATGATTCGCAGCCTCACGCCCTGGGTCATGCTGAAAAGTCGACGGTCGAAGTACATATCCTAAGTCCTACGCCGCGTCCATACCGGAAGGAGATTCCTTGTGGCTTCAGACGGACGATTATACGTCCTGGTGCAACCAGTTGCAAATCATTTCGGATTGCAAGTGGCCAAGTGACTATCTGACTGATCTTTGCCTGGAACCGATCGTGGTAAAATAGCCGCGCTTGCACCAAAGGAGACGTTGAAACCTCTGCCCGAGGGTGAGCTTCGGAAGGTGATGGGAACCAGCACCCTGGGCTTGTGCAACCTGGCCCCGGCGCCCGTTAAATGACCCTCCCTCAACCCATGTGATAAGGAACATGAGTAGCGCTATTGCCCTGACAGTACTCGCCCGAATGAGCTCCTAAATATTGACATAACGTTGGAGGAGGTCAAAATGACTGATGTTGGACTGGTGGGAATGGGGGTTATCGGGCGTATTTACGCCGTTAACCTCCTCAAGGCATATCAGCAGATAAGGGTGTACGACATAGAGCACGAAAAGGCCGATGCCCTGGCGGACAGGGGCGCGAGGCCCGTGGAAACGGCCAGAGCACTGGCCGAGGCCTCGGATGTGATTATCATGGCCCTGCCATCACCCGAGGCGGTGGAGTCGGTCATGTCCGGTCCAAAAGGGCTTCTTTCCGGCGTCAGGTCAGGGGCCATCATCGTAGACCTGAGCACCATCGACCCCGACACCAGCATCCGGATGTACGGCCTGGCCAGGGACAAGGGGGTCGCCTATCTGGACGCGCCCATAAGCGGCGGGGCGCCCCAGAGCGCCGGGACTGATGGCGCCCGGAACGCCAACGTAACCTTCATGGTGAGCGGGG
>JACZVB010000004.1 GCA_022572865.1 Chloroflexota bacterium
AGAGCGGGCCTGATTGACGCCATCTGCCCTTCCCATATACGTCGGTTCAGCATCGCCTCTGCCGATAGGAAAACAGAGAGGCGGTTGGCATCGCCGGACTCCGGTCGAAGCATCCTCCGGTAGGTGAATTCGGTTAGCTGAACGAGTCTTGCCACCGGGCTCTCAGCACACTCGGTATTGGCCAAGATCGAGGCGTCGTCCTTTGCAGACCTGCTCCGTAAAGCGTCGATGATGTCTTCCTTGCTCTTGAAGTAGTGGTAGACGGCGCCCTTGGACAACCCGGCTTTCTTGTGGATGTCCTCCAGCGTGGTCAGGTAGAAGCCGCGGCGGGAGAAACAAACGACCGCTGCATCGAGTATCTGCTGACGGCGAGCCTCCAGATACTCCTCGCTGACTTTCGGTGCCATGGTGAACTCCTATGATTGATTCATATAAACCGGCTGGCCGGTCTATATTATATCACTTATGATGCATAAGCTGCCATAAGGGTGCAACTCCACCGCTATCTAGCCTCCGGGATGAGTTGTCATGCTCAGGTACTGGTAGTGGGCGATGGCAGGTGCGGCAAGGGACTCGGCCCTGGAAGCGAAGTGAGGGAGTTCCGCCCGGGGAATAAAAACGTTTGGTTGGTGTTGCGGCATCCAGCCTTTACCTCTATAATGAAATCTAGGATAGTTCATAGGAACGTTATATGGTCAGAAAGTCCCGGCGCTTTGCCGTAAGGCAAGCAGCCCTAGCCAGACAGAAGAAGAAACGTGGCTCCCTATCCCAGAGGCAGATAGAGCTATCGACCCCTGCACCCCAATTATCTCCATCAGAAGAGGTCGATACGAACGAGGAGACCCCACCTCTACCTGACCCTGCCGGCGAGGGTGTCTTAGAGGCGGTGCCCGCTACTCCCTGGAGATACGCCTACGTCCTGTCCGACATCAAGAGGATCGGCGTCCTCTCTTCGGTAATCTTGGCTTTGCTGGTGGGTTTGAGCTTCTTCCTAGGCTAAAAGCATCCGATCCCGGTCCGTCCGCAAGGGTAGCTCGCCACCCATCCACGACAAATCCCGCGTGAGGCCCCATTCCCGCTCCGTTCACCTTTTCACCTCTCGGACTCTCGTCGTGCTAGAATTGTTACGGCAATGAAGAGCCAGTCCATCGCAGACCAAGTTAAGGCAACGCCCACCAAGCCGGGGGTATACATCTTTCGGGACTCCTCCGGTACCGTTCTATACGTCGGCAAGGCCGCGAGCCTAAGAAGCCGGGTCCGCTCCTACTTCGCCGATTCCTCTGCCTTCACCTTCAAGCTGAAGAATCTGAGCGCCAAGATAGCCCAGTACGAGTACGTCGTCACCGACTCTGAGCAGGAAGCGCTGATCCTCGAAAACACCCTGATCAAGGGGCACAAGCCCCGCTACAACGTGCGCCTGAAGGACGACAAGACCTATCCCTACATCAAGATCGACCTGAAGGAGGACTTCCCCAGGGTCTACTTCACCCGGAGAAGGGAGAAGGATGGGGCCAGGTATTTCGGGCCCTTCGCCAGCGCCAGCTCCGTCAGAAAGACCCTGGACCTGATCAAGAAGCTCTTCCCCTACAGGTCATGCACCAAGAACATCACAGGGACCGATCCCCGGCCCTGCCTGGACTACTACATCAACCGGTGCGTAGGCCCGTGTATAGGGGTTTCCACCAAGGAGGATTACCGCAGGGTCATAGACCAGGTGATACTCTTCCTGGAAGGCAAGCACGACGCAGTGGTTCGAGACCTGAAAAGTAGAATGGGCAGTGCCGCAGAAGAGCTCCAGTTCGAGAGGGCGGCGGCCCTGCGGGACCAGGTCCGGGCCATTCAGCGGGTGTCCGAAGCCCAGAAGGTCCATTCCAGCCTCCTCAAGAACGAGGACCTCGTAGCTATGGCCCGTTCGCAGGACGAGGCCTGGGTGGAAGTCTTCTTCGTCAGGGAGGGCAAGACCGTCGGCAGAGACCACTTCATAATGGTGGGCACTCAGGACGAGGCGGAGGCCGAGATCATGGCCAGTTTCGTCAAGCAGTACTACGATTCGGCCTCCTACATCCCTCCCCTGATTCTGCTCCAGCACGCCCCCGAGGACTCGACCCTCATAACCCGATGGCTGGAAAACCAGCGAGGTCAAAAGGTAAAGCTAAGGGTCCCCAAAAGGGGAGTGCGGCGTCAACTGCTGCAGATGGTGGCCGCCAACGCCGTCCAGGGGCTGGCACAGCACCGGATCAAGTGGCTGGCTGACATCGACGCCATATCCCAGGCCCTGGATGAGCTTCAAGAGCAGCTCAATCTGCCCAGCTCGCCCCGCCGAATGGAGTGCTACGACATCTCCAACATCCAAGGGACTAATCCCGTCGGCAGCATGGTGGTCTTCGAGAACGGACGCCCCAAACCCTCTCACTACCGGCGGTTCAAGATCAAGACCGTGGAGGGCATCGACGACTACTCTATGATGCAGGAGATGCTGAGGCGCCGTTTTCGCCGGCTCAAAGACGACAGGGATGGCGTAAACGGAAGGCAACACGGGGAGGGGCGAAAGGGTTCGGAGAGCTGGGGCATCGTGCCGGACCTGGTCCTAATCGATGGGGGCAAGGGCCATCTTAGCGCCGCCCTACAGGTGATGCTGGAGATGGGGGTCGCGGACATACCACTGGCCAGCATCGCCAAGCAGTTCGAGGAGATATTCCGGCCCGATAGCAGCGAGCCCATCATCCTTCCCAGGAGCTCTCAGGCCCTCTACCTGGTCCAGCGCCTTCGCGACGAGGCCCATCGCTTCGCCATCACCTTCCACCGTCAGCTTCGCAAGAAGAGCGGGGTGAGGTCGGCTATGGACTCGGTCCCGGGCATAGGGCCAAAGAGGAAGAAGGCGCTGATTAGGCACTTCGGCTCCGTCAAGGGCATCAGAGAGGCCCCCATAGATGATATAGCCGCCGTGGTCGGCATGACCCGAAAGCTGGCCCAGCAGGTCAAAGAGCACCTGTAGATTCAGCCGTCAATGCCTACCAGTAAAGAAAAAGCTCTGGTTCACCTGGAGCAAGGGGCGGACCTCCTGGACGTGGGAGACATGGACGGCGCCCTCAAAGAGTTCGACCGGGCCATTGCCCTTGATGGGGCGCTGGTGAACGCCTATCTGCGCCGTTGTGAGGCTTACACTTTCACGGGTGAGAACGGCAAGGCCATCATGGACGCCTCCAAGGCCCTTATGCTCGACCCCCATAACGCAGGCGCCTACGTCGATCGGGCCGCGGCCCGCGTGAACCAGGGCAACTTTCAAAAGGCCCTGGATGACGCCAACCAGGCGATAACCCTCGACCCCGGGTCAGCATCGGCGTACCTCAACCGGGGTGCGGCCTACCGGGGCCAGGGGCAGCTCAGGATGGCGCTGGGGGACTACAACAAGGCCATTAGCCTGGAGCCCCGCCACCCCCTGGCCTATAGCCACCGCGCCAGCGCCTTCCTGACCATCGGCGCCTATGATAGGGCGATACGGGACGCTACAGCCGCCATAGACCTGGACCCCCACCTTTCCCAGCCCTACATCGACCGGGGTGAGGCATATCGCTACAGGGGCGAATACGATAAGGCCATTGCGGACGCTACCGAGGCCCTGGGCCGCCACCCGGAACTGGTCATGGCGCTGGTGAACCGGGCCGCCGCTTACCTGGACAAGGGCGACGGCCCCCATGCCCTAGCGGACTCTAATGCAGCACTGAGACTGGACTCTACCAATGTCCCGGCTTACAACAACCGGGCCATTGCCCTGGCCAAGATGGGCCGCACCGGTGAGGCCGTTGAAGACCTGAACAAAGCCTACGCCCTAGTGGATAACGACGCCATGCGAGACCACATCTCCATGGTACTGAGAAAGATCAGAGACAGTGCCAGGTGATAGGCAAACCCCGGTGCTCTTTCCTTTTACACCCCGGCCAACTCTTAACCAGGCCTGCCAGATTATTGTACAATGTTGCCCACAACCGGCACCCTCATGGGCATTTCAGCGTTTAATATAATGATGTCTCCCAGATTGCTGCTCGTCCCAGCCCTGATGGGCCTCCTCTATCTGGCCGCCGTGGCCTGTGGAAATGGCGGTGGGACCACGCCCACCCAGGCTCCAAGCCCATCTCCCTCGCCCACAGCGAGGTCCTTATCATCGGACGCCCCCACTTCCAGCCCCGAGGCCCAGGGTTCCTTCATACAGTTCGCAACCGAGGATTGCATCCTTAATTTGTCAGGAGAGTTGGGAGAGCGTACGACAATCAACCAGACCTACGTGGAAAACGAGCCCAAGGCCAATATAGAGCGGCTATTCCAGCGCTTCCAACAGTCGGCGTCCCAGTCCACAATCCTGCGGTGCGACATGCGAACCTCAGGATTCTTTTCTACGTGGTGGGTCCAGTCCCTCCAGACCGAGGAGGAGGCGGTCCAGCTTTTCGATGCTTTCGTAGATGCAACAAGGCCAGAGGTGATCAAGCTAAACCTGAACTCCCTATCCTGCTTTCGGATCAGCGCCCTCCTTGACCAGGATCGGACCCGCTATATACTGGACTTTGAGGGCCGGGGCATCTGTGAGCCTGATGTATTCAACGGGATGAGCGGACTGATCCTGTACAAACGGGCCGTAATAGGTGTCGACTCTCAGTTCAAGGATGAATTGTTCGACATCATCATCGAACGCGCCCGGCAAGTCGTCGATCAAAAAAGCGACTAGCCGGCGCAGGGCCTTAATCCAAAGCCCCGCCACCCAGTCAGCGTAGGGGCCTTCCCAGTCGATTCAAGAGTGTCGATCTCAGGACCACGTGCCCGGGAGTGAACTACTCGGGTTCCTCCCTCTCATCAAATTGACAACCAAAAGCCCGCTAGATACACTATCTGAGAACCAGATGGCAAGACTCCCTTTACCTGCAAGCGGCTATTAGAGGGAGGTGCTTATACTGAAAACACTGGCCCAGTCGGGCCTGACTTATCTTGAAACGGGCCGCGGTTGCCTGGGTGCCATCAAGGTAATCACGCGCAACAGGTATGCCATAGAGCTAGGCTTACTGGCCCTGGGCTACCTCCTTTACATTGGTGTCAAGCACCTCTTTGTAGATGACCTGGAGGCCATCGCTTTTGAGAATGCCCGTAAGGTCATCGATGTAGAGCTTTCCCTAAACATCCACTGGGAACCCACCATACAGGGCTGGCTCCTAGATAACCTGCAAAGCGTTGTAGTCTTTTTCAACTGGGTCTACACCTTTGGCTTTTTCCCCATCCTCATTCCAACCGCCATTGCCCTGTTCCTGTTCAGACATAAGACCTACGTCCTCTATCGTAACGTCTTCCTCATCAGCTTCCTTCTCACCTGGCTGGTCTATCTGACCTTTCCCGTGGCCCCACCTCGGATGATGATAGAGTACGGCTACGTCGATACAATAGAGGCCATGGGCCCGGCCATATACAACAGCAAGGAAGCCCTTTCCTATTACAACCAGTACTCCGCCATGCCCAGCATGCACTTCGGCTGGATCCTCCTTTTCAGCACGGTGTTTCTGAGGAGCGGAGTCAAGCCATTGCGGATCTTCGGGGCCGTATACCCGGCCCTTGTTCTGGCCGCGATAGTGGTAACGGCCAACCACTATATACTGGATGCCATAGTAGGCGGGTCTATTATCGCGGGCTCATACGGCATCTACCTACTGCTGCGAAGCGTGCCTTCCCGTCTCGTCCGCCAGACCGTGGCCGGCGGCGGCTCTCCAGCAAGCTAATCTTCTGCCCGAATTGGTCCTCTTCACCGGCACAAACCAATGGACGGACCGACCTGCCGCAGGTCCCCTACCCACAGGCTGGCCAGGTCGATTAGGCCAATGCCGTTGAAGTCCTTGTAAACCCTCCATATAATGGCTAATCATTCGGCATTGGAGTTGATGCCCTGCTGGCTCGGGAAGGACGACATGCAGACTACAACATCATCGAGGGCGTCGCGCAGACCCGGCTTTGCCGGCAGAACGCCCTTGCGCCGGCGCTGCCACCCAGGTGAAAACCAGGGATGACCCATCCATGAATTCATCGGTTCTATGAACCTGATGCAGGCTATTGAAAGAGCGGTCCGATAGAGCATGAAATGCGAGAAAGGGGGAAGCAAGTGGAGTACAAAATCATCTCGGGTGACTCTCACGTTGACCTGACATTCCTGCCCGAGGACCTGTTCATCAAGAACGCCCCGGCCCCGTGGAAGGAGAGGATGCCTCATGTGGAGGAGTCCTCAAAAGGGCGGATGTGGGTCGTCGAGGACATAGACATTACCGACGTAGGTCGCTTTGTGATCAGAGAGAATTACAGCCAGGGGATGAGAGACCACACCAACAGGATGGATGCTGCCGGCATTTTCGACACCTCAGATGGAGGGTACCACCCCACAACCCCTCACCTCCGCCTCCGAGACCAGGACCTGGACGGCGTGGATGCAGAGGTGATCTACGGCCTCTTCAACGTGTCACCCAAGCTCAAGGACTACGACCAGGTGACTCAGATTTTCAAGATATACAACGATTGGATCGCCGACTTTTGCAAGACTCATCCGGATAGGTTCGTTGGACTGGCCTGTATCCCCAACCACGACCCCCAGGTGGCCGCACAGGAGCTGCGAAGGGGGGCCGAGATGGGGCTCAAAGGCACTGAGTTCGGGGTGAGCAACGCTGCCAAGCCGATCTACCACCAGGACTGGGATGTCCTTTGGCAGGCTTCCAGCGAGACTGGAATGCCCATTTCCTTCCACACCGTAGGGTGGGAGCCTCGGCAGGTCGATCCGTCCGAGCGAGCCACTTACGAGAGGACTTTCGGTACCATTCACACCACTATGCTACAGTTGGCCGGCGTGGAGTTCCTGGCCAGCACCGTCTTTTCCGGCGCCTGTGAGCGCTACCCCGATTTCAAGTTCCTATTGGGTGAGTGCGGCATCAGCTGGCTGCCATACGTACTGGACCGGATGGACCACGAGGGAGGGGGGCAGCCGGGCCTGACCATGAAACCCTCTGAATACTTCCATCGCCAGGGCTACTCCACCTTCCAGAAGGAGAGCGTGGCCGGAGACCTGATCCCCCTGATCGGCGCCGAGAACGTGATCTGGGGCTCAGACTATCCCCACCCCGACGGCGTCTGGCCCGATTCCCAGGAGACTATAGAAAACAACTTCCGCAACCTGAAAAGTGAATCCGACAAGCGGAAGGTCATTTGCGAGAACGCGGGCAAGCTGTACGGGCTTATTAAGTAGGCTCAGTCACCAACGGTCTGATACTTCCGTCAGACCCGCTGTAACCTGGACGGGCTGGTGACCAGGGTCTGTTCCCTGGACGAGGTAAACTACGCCCTGGAAAAGGGAGACGTGGCCCGAATCGTAATTCGGTATTAGCGGTCGAGACGTCGTGTTGTGCCGATTGCAGCGCCCGGCGGGACGCCATTCAGGAAAGGGCGCCGGCAATAAAGCCTAGTGCTCCATAAAGTCCCCGCCGTCTATGTTTATGGACTGACCGTGTATCCATGAGGCGGCCTTTGTGCATAGGTATGCAACGAAATTACCCACCTCTTCATCGGTCCCGTTGCGCCCTATGGGGGTGGCCTGGGCCATCTCGTCCCAGGCTTCGGTATACACCAGGTCATCCATCCTGGCTGTATCCACCGCCCCGGGGCAGACGCAGTTGACGTTGATGCCGTCAGGGCCCAACTCCCGGGCCAGGGTCTGGGTCATACCCACCTGGGCGAAGCAGGCGGCGCAGTAGGCCAGGGTATTGGCGCTTCCCGTTTTCCCTGCGCCGGATGAAATGTTGATGATCTTACCGCCTTCGCCCTGAGCCAGCATCACCTTAGCCGCGGCTTTGGAGCACAGATAGGTGCCCCGCACCTTGATGTCGATCACCTTCTGAAAGATATCGTTGTCCAGCTCCACCGTGGGCACCCTATCGGGGCCCCGAGCGTAAGCCGCATTGTTCACCAGAATGTCGATCCGACCAAGCTCGCGGACCGTCCGCTCGGCCATCGACTCCACCTGCTCTGCGCTGGTCACGTCCACCACCAAGGGCAGGGCCCGACGGCCCAGGGCCCGTACCTGCTCTGCGGTGCCCTCTATATCCTTCCAGCCGACGGCCTTTTCATCGGCGGGGAAGGACGCAGGATCGCGGCCCGTCCCCGTTACCACTATATCTGCGCCCAGCTTAGCCAGGGCCACAGCGGTGGCCCTGCCTATTCCCCGCAGCCTTCCAGCGCCGGTGACTATGGCGACCTTTCCGTCTAGCTCTCCCATATCGTCTCCCCCAAAATGCCAGTATTGGGTTACACACCCTGATTTTCCCATCATCAAACAGTGGTGAGTGTAGCTGTCTCTCCTTTAGGCGTCAACGGCGTCTGATATCCCTTTTCTTCATACCGCTTGTGTCTGATTGAGGCCCTGGGCGTCGACCATGCGTACCTGGTGGGTCACGATTGGGCAACTGACGCTGCGTACCGGGGCCCCAGCCCTGGAGCCGATGAGAAAATAGGTCTGTTACCCAGATGATGATAGTCCGGTCAGCTCCTCGCTGATGCGCCACAACCTTCTAGCAGCCGGCTGATCGTAGGAGGCTTCGGACGAGGGCACGGCCTTTTCCCTTGCGAAGTACTTCCCCGTGACCCCTTCTACTTCTGGAGAGGTAGCCAGGTAGAGCGAGGTCCGCGCCCCTGCCTCGGGGCTTGCCCGCACAACCCTGGCCGCAAGCCGGATGACTCTCGGCAATCCTGTTGCATCGGCCAGCAGATTAGTGGCCACCACACCAGGGTGCAGGCAGTTGGCGGTGACCCCGGTCCCCTCCAGCATCCGGGCCAGTTCGTAGGTGTGCAGAACGTTGGCCAGCTTGGTGCGAGCGTAGACAAGGGTCCGGTTGTAGCCGCTCTCCGATTGCAGGTCGTCGAAGTCCAGCGGCGCGCGGCCATGGAGTTGCGAGGAGACGTTGACGATCCTGGCCGGCGCGCCCGCCTT
The DNA here is from genome assembly GCA_022572865.1 of Chloroflexota bacterium. The sequence continues at coordinate 8,999 of JACZVB010000004.1, forward strand.
GAGGACATCAAGGAGGAGAGCTGTCAGCAGGAAATACGCCAGGTGGTTCACGGCAAACTGAGTCTCCAGCCCATCCTCTGTTAATATCCGCCGCCTGGGGATGATGCCGGCGTTGTTGATCAGAACGTCTAGGGCCGGGTATAGAGCCTTGAAATCGGCGGCTAGACGATGGGTGGAGGACTGTGAGGAGAGGTCGGTGAGGAGCAGGCAGACCGAGGGATTACCGCTCTCTTGTTGGACCTGAGCCAGGGCCTCTTGGCCCCGATGCGGGTTGCGGCAGACCATCACCACGGTGGCCCCCGTTTTTGCCAGCCCCAGGGCCGTGGCCCTACCGATGCCGGCGTTGGCCCCGGTGACCATGCAGACCTTGCCCCTCATGTCGATAGCTTCCTCAGGCATCTTCCTTCACACCCCCAGCTTACCAGTTCTGGGCAGAGGCCTTGTCTGGGACAAGGGAGGGCAGTCCCCTTACCCCACATTTCCACAGACCAAGAAGGCAAGAGCTTTCGTGCTCAGGACCTACATCCCCTGAAGACTTCGTTAAGGCGCCTCAGCCTTGGATATCACCATATAGTAGTGGACGTGGTCCATGGTATGCTCCTCGGGCGTCCTTCTGACCCTCTCCTCATACTTGCCGTAGAAGAGATCCACAATCCTGTTGCGCTCATCTGACGGGCGGGAAGGATCGAGGCCGTTGTAGAAGGTGCTCTCGCTCCATGATCTCAGCATGCTTACATAGGAACGCACAAAGCTGTCCAGGTCTTTCGTCTCCCTATACGTCGCCGCGTGCGGGCACTCCACGACTCTGCTCTCTATGTGATCAAGGTTTAAGCCTGCTTTGCGGACCTCGCCGTTCGGGTCTGAAAAGGGAGCAGTAAATTCCTCTGCAGTCCTATAGAACTGGGGGAATGCCACATTAGTGTATTCCTCTTTAGTAACCGTTCCATCGGCGACGAGTTTAAGCCAAATAGCGTTGTACGTGTCGAACATATTCACGCCAGCCGTGTTGCCCAGGTAGCGACCCTGCTCATCGATACAAAAGTTGATAAAGACCAGCTTACCGCCCGGCACCAGCTCCTTTGCCCTGTGCAAGAGGATGGTCTGCCAGTCCTTTTTTGCCTGCACCGCAAAAGCCTTCAACTCGGAACCCTTCGCCCCGACGGCGTGAATATGACCGGAAATGATACCCGGCTTCTCGCTGAGCCAGTGCAGCGCCGTCGAAGAAAACCCCAGGTCTATCGAGTTGTCCGGAAAGGCCTGCTGGTAAAAGGATGTGCCCGACGCGAGGATGAAGACGTTATCGTAGTCTTTCAGGTAGCTTTTAACGCCCAGAATCTCGTCTTCGCCATGAACCATTTCAAAGAGAGCCGAGAAATCGTTTTTCGGCAGATCGTTATAGTTGATAACAATCGGGCGTTTGGGCGCTCTGGCCCTGACCATGCCTATGACGTTTCGGACCAGCTCGTACGAGGTCCCCCCATCGGCGGCCCCGTAGTCGGCAATGGCAAACACCCTTTCGCTATCTTCTATATCCATCCCCTTGATAGCGGCCTCAACCAGGTCCAGGGCATCGCTTATTACCTGTTTTGTCCCGCGGTTCACCCTGCTGTAATAGCCACCGCCCTTCATATACACTGTTCCAGACGTTTTTGCAGCTCTTGATCCGGCCACTTCTGCCTCCATATTTCTGCTGCGATGGTACAGACCTCACGACCCTCGGTAAAGAGAGACAACAGAAGGCGTTGAAAGGATAATATTCCAAACACCATGAAAGTGCATCTGGTCGATGGCACCTACGAGCTTTTCAGGGCCTACTTCGCCGTGCCCCCACTCACCTCTCCCGACGGGCGGCCGGTAGGTGCGGTGCGAGGGCTGATACAGACCCTCCTGTTACTGCTGCGCCAAGAGGATGTTACCCACGTGGCCTGCGCCTTCGATCATGTCATCGAGTCCTTCCGAAACGATCTTTTCCCCGGTTACAAGACCGGGGCCGGGGTCCCCGAAGAGCTGTACAGCCAGTTCCAGCTAGCAGAAGATGCTGCCTCCGCCCTGGGCATGGTGGTCTGGCCCATGGTGGAGTTCGAGGCCGATGACGCCATCGCCACCGCCGTCGCCAGGTGGCGGGACACGGACGATGTAGACCAGGTGGTTATCTGCTCCCCGGACAAAGACCTGGCCCAGATGGTCTCCGGCGACCGGGTTGTTTGCCTGGACAGGCGTAAGAATCTGGTCCTGGACGAAGCCGGCGTGCGGGACAAGTTCGGGGTCTCCCCAGGCTCCATCCCCGACTACCTGGCCCTGGTAGGGGACTCGGCCGATGGCATTCCCGGCATTTCAGGATGGGGAGCCAAGACCAGCGCACTGGTGTTGGAGCATTATGTCCATTTAGAAGATATCCCGGATGATCCGTCGACATGGCAGGTCGAGGTCCGGGGCGCCAGGGCCAAAGCCGAAAGCCTTAGCAAGCATCGAGACGACGCCCTTCTCTACAAGAAATTGGCCACCCTGAGGTTGGACGTGCCCCTGGAGGAGTCCCTGGACGACCTGGAGTGGCGCGGCGTTCATCCAGCGGCCTTTAAGAAACTCTGCTCAGACTCAGGCTTCGAAAGGCTGTCACGGCTGCCCCATAGATGGGCAGGGGAGTAGGGTTACTGGTTAATTCCCCGCTGGAGCCCTCGGAGATAGGTGATGTGCCCCAGGTGCTGGCCGATCTCACATAGCAGATGTGACCATACCCAGCCGATGGTGCGCCCCTTACGTCGAGGGTGATCGCTGGGAGGCGTATAAGCGAAGTCATCGGGTTTGAGGGTGTTTAGATAGGCCAGGCTCTCCTCGTGGACTTCTCGATGGTATCGCCACAGCTCATCGATGGGTGGATTGAGGAAGGCGGCCAGGGCCTCTGGCCCGTAGCCGAAGCCCGTCTCCTCAACGGGAATCTTCCACTTCGCGGTCCAGCCCCCACGCTCGAAGGTCTGGGGACGCTTGAGGGCGTATTCGCTCACCCAGATGTCCTCGGCCCGGCTGATATGCCAGAACAGGAAGTTTATCGAGTTGGCCCCCTCGTTCGGGCGCCAGGTAAGCTCTTCGGGAGTGAGGCCCTCCAGGGCGCGCTCCAGCCCCTGCTCCAACTCTTGAAAGGCCCCTTCTACCATCTGATTAGCGTCCAATGCCAGCCTCCATGACGAACAACGGCGTCCTTGGACACCTATTGTCGAGAATTGCTACCGGGTGTAACCGAATATATCCTCGGGGCTATGGAGTGTCAACCCGAGAAGTTAGAGGGCGTTTAACAACAGTTTCGACCATCCCCTCCGTACCCACTCCCCTTCGTCAAGCTCCCTTCGACGGAACACTTCGACAAGCTCAGCACAGGCTCAGGACAGGCAGGACAGGCCTGACCAGGAAGGGGGAGTAAATTAGGTTGGGGGTGTCCCCACAGCCTGCCTCAGAAACCCTCACCCCCGTAGTCCCCCTCTCCCTTAATAATGGAGAGGGGGATGAAAGTAAATCTGGTCCCGATACTCGGGACTCGGCGTCGGGGCGCTCCCCGTATCATGTAGCTTACTACACGGCCTCGAGGTTATACTCTCCGACGAAGCGTTAACGTAAAGAGGCAAGAATGCTAGCAACTCAGCGCCGGGAGAGAATTCGAAAATATCTGGCCCAGGAAAAGTGCATCCAGCCAGCCCCGGTCTTCGACCCGATTTCGGCCAGGATCGCTCAGTCCCTGGGGTTCGAAGTGGCGATGATGGGAGGGTCGGTGGCCTCGGCGGTTGTGCTTGGAGCGCCGGATTTAACGGTCCTGACCCTTACGGAGCTTGCCGATCAGGTCCGACGCATAACCCGGGCCTCCGACCTGAGCCTGATAGTCGACGCCGACCACGGCTATGGCAACGCCCTCAACGTCATGCGAACGGTGGAGGAACTGGAGGCCGCCGGGGTCTCTGCCCTCACCATCGAGGACAACCTCCTCCCTGCACCCTTCGGCCAGAAAGAGAAGCCTAAGCTCATCTCGCTGCCGGAGATGGTAGGTAAGCTCGGCGCCGCCCTCGAAGCTCGCCAAGACCCGTCTCTGGTAATAATCGGACGGACGGAAAGCCTGCCGGTCGAGGGGATGGACAAGACCCTCGATAGGATCATCGCCTATGCCGGGACGGGGGTCGACGCCATCTTCCCTATCGGTATAAAGACGATTGATGAGATAGAGGCTGTCCACAAGGTAACCGATCTGCCCCTGATCCTCGGCTCCACGCCCTCCGCAGCCAGCGATCTAGATCAGCTGGCATCCCTGGGGGTACGAATCGCACTGGCGGGGCATCTCTCTTTTCACGCTTCGGTGAACGCCATCTACGATGCCTTGAAGCGCCATGCCGAGGGAAAGCCCCAGGCTGATATCCAGCAGAAGGCCGCCACCGAGGGGACCCTGGCCCGGGCTTTGAATCGGCAGCTCTACGACCTGTTTCAAGAGAAGTACCTGGAATAGCCAGGCCACTAATCCGGCAGATCGCGGCAGGCCCCTGCCCTTTCTTACAAGTCACCGGAAAGGGGTTATGGACCGGCTCAGGCTGCCGGTCCGTCCCGATACGGCTTTGCTCCCGAGCGCCTGTACACCTCACGTCCTCTCAGAAAGACGTAGTCCACCTTTACGTCCAGCAACTCGTCTCCGGTGAATCCCCTGGGGTCCCTGTCCAGGACGATCGCATCGGCCAGCTTGCCCGGTTCCAACGAGCCCTTCACGTCCTCCTCCCCCAATGCCGCTGCCGGATAGAGGGTGTGCATCCGGATCCCTTCCTCAACGGTGACGCTCTGTTCGGGATCGATGATCTCGCCACGGAAGGTCTGTCGTTTAACGGCGCACCATATGCTGAAGAAGGGATTTGCGTGCCGCATCTCCGAGCCCGAGGTGTCGGAGCTGCACGGTAGCTCCCACCCATCATCCAGCATGGTGCGGAAGGAGAACCTGCCCTTCTTGGCGTATTCGCCCATATATACGGGAAAGTAGTCGCCGAAGGTGTACAGGAAAACAGCCTGAGGAGCAGGCAACAGACCTGCTTCGCGCCACAGGTCTCGGGTCCCGGGGTCCGATACGAAGTTCCCTGCGTGCTCCATACGGATGCGCATCCTGCCGGTGGGAGATTCCCCCAGCTCCAGTGCCGCCCGACACATGGACTCCTGGGCCCTCTCCCCGTTGGAGTGGACGATGAGCTGCATCTCCACGGCCCGGGTCCCGACCATAGCCACCACGAGCTGTCTGCGATTAAGCGCCAGCTTTCCCCTGGCGCCCTTACGGTTCAAATAGGGCAGCTTGACCGCTGCCAGGGCCGCGGAGTAACCGCCATCGGCGAACAGTTTCACGCCCTGGACCCGCATCTGCTGTTCGTGGGACCTGATGGTCAAATGGTCCTGCCAGGCACAGGCCTCTTTCAGGGACATGATTGCCGGGACCCACAGGTATGACCTGACCCTGATGTTTATCTGGCCATTCTGGACCAGATCGTCGGTACACTCGATTCCATCTATGCTGTTGGATATGTCCCCTACTGTTGTGATCCCATTGGCAGTGAAATGCTCGGCTGCGATGGACTGGATGGCCTTCTTCTTGGTCTTCCTATCTGGATGAGGAATGGAGAGCAGATGCTCCAACTCCCTGACCAGACCAGTCGGCTCCCCCGACTCATCCCTCTCAACAGTCCCTCCAGGCGGAGGGCGGAAGTCCCTGGTAATCCCTGCCAGCTCCAGGCCCCGTGAGTTCAGTATCAGATTGTGCCCGCCGGCCCGCATGGCGACGGGCATGGTGGTGCTGACCTTGTCCAGGTCATAGCGGTCCGGCAGGCGTCCGTCCTTGAGCTTCTGGTCCTGAAAGAGGCTTCCTTGTCCAAAGAGCCAGCCCGTTTCATCGGCCAGGTGAAGGTTGTCCCGAAAGGCCTGGATCACATCGTCAATGGTCTCGCAGGGAGGGGTGTGGCAATCGACCCGGTTATAGAGGGCCAGAGAAGCCATCTCCAGGTGGGCGTGAACGTCGATGAAGCCGGGGAGCAGAGGCCTGTCCCCGAAGTCGTAGACCCTGGTACGGGGCCCGGAGGCGCTTTCGATCCCGGGTCGAGGGCCGACCTCCAGGATGTTCCCATCGCGTATCGATAGGGCCTCGGCGTCTCGACCCCGGCCCCTGGCCATCGTGATTATCCGCCGCGATAGGAGAAGGGTGTCCGGGGCCCGGTCCCTGCTGCTAAGAACCGCCACAGGCCACCACCGAAGACGCGGCGACAAGCTCGGGCTGGTTCTCTGTGGAATGGCGCTCCCG
>JACZVB010000199.1 GCA_022572865.1 Chloroflexota bacterium
GTTGGGTTTAACAACAGTTTCGACCATCCCCCCTTGATCCCCCCTTCCTGGCAGGAAGGGGGGAAAGAGATAACCCTGGTCCCGACTTGTCCCGATACTCGGGACTCGGCGTCAGGACTCTGGACTCCCGTTTGGAGGGGCTTATTAAACGTCCTCGAATATGTTTAGGATTTAGGGGTGTCCCCCAAACCATAAGCATACTATTGGTCATACCATAAGTATGATAGTATAAAGGCCGGAGGTGATCTATGAAGGAGCAGAGGGTCAGCAAGATAACCATCAGCCTGCCGCAAGCCCTCCTGAGTTTCGCCGACCAGCTTGCCCGAGAGGGGTCGACCAGTCGAAGTGAAATGTTTGCGTCATTGCTGATCAAGGAAGAAGAGGCCCGAACCCAGGCTTTGATGGCTGAGGGGTACGGTAGGCTGGCCGGGGAAAACCGCCGTGAGGCTGAGGAAGCCCTGGACCTGACCAGTGAAGTCGTCTTGATCGATGATTAGTCGAGGGGTAATCTATTACGTCGATTGGACCCCGGGCCGCGGGTCGGAGCAGAGAGGGGTCAGGCCGGCGCTGGTGATTCAGAACGATACCGGAAATCGATTCGGTCCCACTACCATCGTGGCAGCGATATCGACTCGCAGGGGACAGGCCTACCCGTTTCAAGTGGCCCTTACGCCCGATGAGAGCGGCCTGCCCAGAGCCAGCATCGTCAAGTGTGAACAGATTCAGACCATCGATCAGGCGAGACTGGGCCGGAGAGCGGGGGAGCTGAGTCGGGAGAAGATGAGGGAGGTAGACCTTGCCCTCCATCGGAGCCTGGGGCTGGCACATTAGGGCACGGCCAGATCCATTTCGTAAGGCGCTCTTCATTTACACCCGGCACTTCGTTGACAGCCAGGGCGCCATTTCCTACAATCGGGGTAGGGGCTGACCAGGGCGACAGCCCCTATACTCATAAATGGCAGGTGTGGTTGCGCTTTGAACAGCGACGAGGTGCGGCAAGAGTTCCTGAGCTTCTTTGAGTCCAAGGGTCACCTGGTGATCCCCAGTTCTTCCCTCATACCCATAGGCGACCCAACCCTGCTGCTGACCAGCGCCGGCGTGGTCCAGGTCATACCCTACTTCTCGGGCGAGGCTACCCCTCCCGGGCCTCGCCTTGTGTCCTGCCAGAAGTGCTTCCGCACCACGGACATCGATACCGTGGGGGATGCGGACCACCTCACCTTCTTCGAGATGCTGGGCAACTTCAGTGTCGGAGACTACTTCAAGAAGGAGGCGATAGCCTGGGCGTGGGAGCTGTCCACCGAGAGGTTTAAGATGCCGCCGGAACGGCTTTGGGTCAGCGTCTTCCTCGATGACGACGAGTCCTACGGCTACTGGATCGACCAGGGGGTGCCGCCGGAGCGGATCGTTCGCTATGGCGAGGAGGAGAACTGGTGGGGCCCCCCGGGGGACCAGGGGCCCTGCGGCCCCTGCACCGAGATCTACTACGATTTCGGCGAGGAGTACTCGTGCGGCAAGCCCGATTGCGGCCCCGCCTGCGACTGCAACCGGTTCACCGAGTTCTACAACCTGGTCCTCACCGAGTACTACCAGGATCTCGAAGGCAATCGCACCCTCCTTCCCAAGGGCAACATCGATACGGGCCTGGGGTTGGAGAGGACGGCGACAGTGCTCCAGGGGGTCACCAATGTATACGAGTCGGACTGCTTCAAGGAGATAATGGACCGGGTGACCGAGGTCACGGGGCACTCCTACGGTACAGACCAGGAGACCGACGTGGCGATGCGGGTGCTGGCTGAGCACGGGAGGGGCGTTACCTTCCTGATCACCGATGGAGTGGTCCCCAGCAACGAGGGCCGGGGGTATGTTCTGAGGCGCATCCTCCGCCGGGCCGTGACCTTCGCCAGGAAGCTGGGTGTAGAGGAGCCCTCGCTGGTTCGAATAGCCGAGGCGGTCATCGATAAGATGGGAGGGGTCTACCCCGATCTCGTGCTGAACCGGGAGTTCACCCTGAAGGTGATAGAGCAGGAGGAGACCCGCTTCTACGACACTCTGGGCGCGGGCATGAGCCTCCTCGACCGTATTATTGCCGAGGGCGGAGGCAGGGCCGAAGGCGGTGGCCGGGCTGCGGGTGGGATATCGGGAGTGGATATTTTCAAATTGTACGACACCTACGGCTTCCCGCCGGAGCTGACTGAGGAGGTGGCGGGGGAGCGGGGCCTGTCCGTCGACATGGAGGGCTTCCGGCAGGAGATGGAGCGGCAGAAGGAGCGGGGCCGGGCGGCCCATACCTTCAAGAAGGACAGGGGCGCGGAGATATACGCTTCCCTGGGCCTGGGGGCCACCCGGTTTACCGGATATGAGACCCTGGCAGGGGAGTCGGTGGTGGTGGGGCTGCTGGCCGAGGGGATATCGGTCCATAAGGTCGGGGCTGGAGAGCGGGCCGAGCTGATCACGATGGAGAGCCCCTTCTATGCCGAGGGCGGGGGCCAGGTGGGCGACAGGGGCGAGATCACCAGCCCCCAGGGCCGGTTCGCGGTCGAAGATACCCAGGTTACGGTCCCCGGGTTTTATGTTCACCAGGGCCGGGTAGTGGACGGCGATGTCAGCGTAGGAGACCCGGTGAATATGAAAGTAGACCCCCTTCACAGGAGGGACTCAACCCGTAATCACACCGCTACCCATCTGCTCCACGCCGCACTGAGACAAGTCCTGGGAGGGCACGTGCGGCAGAGCGGGTCACTGGTTGCGCCCGAGCGGCTGCGCTTCGATTTCACTCACCCGGTGGGCCTGAGCCACGCCGACCTCCGGGACGTGCGGGACCTGGTCAACGAGAATATCCGGGCGGACCTCCTGGTCACCACCGACGAGCTTCCGTATTCCGATGCCATATCCAGGGGCGCTCTCGCCTTCTTCGGCGATAAGTATCCGGAGGTTGTCCGTATCATAGAAATGGGATCGGGAGACCAGAGGTTTAGCTTCGAGGTGTGCGGCGGCACCCATGCAAAGAGCACCGGTGAGGTGTGGAACCTGCAGATATCGGACGAGGGGAGCATAGGCTCGGGGCTGCGAAGGATCGAGGCCGTGACCGGCGCGAGGGTGCAGGAGCTGGTGGGACAGCGGTTCGACCTGGTGGATGCCCTGGCCCTGGAGCTGCAGGCCAGCCCGGACGATCTCCCGGAGAGGGTATCGGCCCTGGTCTCGGAGTTGGAGGCGGAGCGGAAGCGGGCCTCGGGGCTGGAGCGGGTGCTGGCCCGAAGGGAGGCGGAGGACCTGGTGGGAAAGGTGCAGCAGGTCGATGGGGCAAACGTGGTCGCCGCCAGGGTGAAGGCGGCCAGCGTGGAGACGATGAGGGAGATGGGAGACTTGCTGAAGGCCCGTCTCAGCAGCGCGGTGGTGGTGCTGGCCTCGGTGATCAACGATAAGCCACTCTTCGTGGCCATGGTAACCCCCGACCTGGTGGCCAAGGGCCTTCATGCCGGAAATATAGTAAAGCAGGTGGCAGCTATTACCGGGGGTGGTGGCGGGGGCCGCCCGGAACTGGCCCAGGCAGGTGGCAAGGACGTGTCCAAGATATCCCATGCCCTGGACGCGGTTCCCCAGGCCATCCGGCAGACCAGGGGCTAGCTTTGCGGGTCATGGGTCTGGACGTCGGGGACGTGAGGACCGGGGTGGCCCTGAGCGATCCCACCGGCTCCATAGCGGCCCCCTTGAAGACGATACAGGCCGGGGGACGGGACCGCGCCATAGAAGAGATCGCTATTCTGGTGGAGGAGAACGGGGTGGAAAGGGTGGTGGTCGGGTTGCCCGTCTCCCTCGATGGGGGCCTGGGGCCTCAGGCCAGGAAGGTTGAGAGGTTCTGCGAGGCCCTCGGGTCACGTCTGGCAGTTCCGTTAGTGACATGGGACGAGAGTTTCTCCTCTACGACGGCCGATAGGGTGATGCGTGAGTCGGGCGGCAGGAGGTCCCGGCGGAAGGGGCGAAGGGACTCGGTGGCGGCGGCCGTCATTCTGCAGGAGTATCTCGACAGCCTGGGCCTCGATTCCGGCAATCGGCACGCGGGCCCGGTCGATTCCCAGGGTTGCGGGTGAGGCTCTGGTGACCAGCCTCATAGGAATCCTGGGATACCCTTTAGCCCACTCGATCTCACCCGTCTTCCAGCAGGCGGCGCTGGACCATCTG
>JACZVB010000200.1 GCA_022572865.1 Chloroflexota bacterium
GCCGACGGGGGAGTGCAGAGGGGCAGCGCCCCTTTGCCGGGGGGACGGGGGTGTCCCCCGTCTTCGGCTTTATCACCCCCTTCCTGGCGAGGAAGGGGGACGGGGGGATGGTCGAAACGGCCGTCGGCCGCCGACGCTTCCGCAACGGGGCGGAGGTCTTGAGGCAAGGCCGCGATGGGGTCCTGGCACCTCCGGCCGCTCTTGACCGTCTCCTGGGCGCTCTCCTATACTTAGCGCGTGGATCGGCCGTGGGGCCGTCCTTTTTTGGTTGGGCGAACGCCGTACGGGCCCGAGTGGCGCAACGGCAGCGCAGCCGATTTGTAATCGGCAGGTTGGGGGTTCGACTCCTCCCTCGGGCTCCAGACAAGGCCGAGGGAAACGGCAGCCCCTGTGCTACACTAGCCGGTGGCCTTATGGAGGGATGGGAGAGCGGCTAAATCCATCAGACTGTAAATCTGACGCCCGACGGGCTACGCAGGTTCGAATCCTGCTCCCTCCACCACCGATGGGACGCGTTTCAGAGCCATTCCGCCCACATAGCTCAGGCGGTAGAGCACGTTCTTGGTAAGAACGAGGTCATCGGTTCAAATCCGATTGTGGGCTCCAGTTGGGCACCCTTCACAACACCGAAGTCCCGGCACGCCGCCGGGCCGGTGCATACGCAAGCGACGAGTAGTTGGGAGGAACATCATCCATGGCCAAGCAGAAGTTCGTGCGAACCAAGCCCCACATCAACGTCGGCACCATCGGCCACGTTGACCACGGGAAGACAACGCTGACGGCAGCCATCACCAAGGTGCTGGCGTCGGCTGGCACCGGCGCGACCTTCCGCGACTTCGACTCCATCGACAGTGCGCCGGAGGAGAAGGCCCGCGGCGTCACCATCAACATCGCCCACGTCGAGTATGAGTCGGCGAACCGTCACTACGCCCACGTAGACTGCCCCGGTCACGCCGACTACATCAAGAACATGATCACCGGCGCAGCCCAGATGGACGGCGCCATCCTGGTGGTGAGCGCTCCCGACGGCCCCATGCCCCAGACCCGGGAGCACATTCTGCTGGCCCGTCAGGTGCTGGTCCCCTACATGGTGGTGTTCCTCAATAAGACGGACCAGATGGACGACGAGGAGCTGCTGGAGCTGGTCGAGCTTGAGATGCGAGAGCTCCTCACCGCATACGAGTTCCCCGGGGACGAGATTCCCATCATCCGGGGCAGCGCCCTGAAGGCCCTGGAGAGTGACTCCACGGACCCCAACGCCCCGGAGTACAAGCCGATACTCGACCTGATGGCAGTGGTGGATTCCTACATACCGTTGCCCGAGCGTCCAGCCAACCTGCCCTTCCTCATGCCCATCGAAGACGTGTTCGGCATCAAGGGCCGTGGCACGGTGGTGACGGGGCGGGTGGAGCGGGGCACTGTCAAGACCGGCGACACGGTGGAGATAGTGGGATATGGGGAGACCAGAAGCACGGTGGTGACGGGAGTCGAGATGTTCCATAAGACCCTGGACGCGGCCGAGCCCGGCGATGCGGTCGGCTGCCTCTTGAGAGGCATTGAGCGAGAGGATATCGAGCGGGGCCAGGTGCTGGCGAAGCCCGGCTCCATCAAGCCCCATATGACCAGCGACGCACAGGTATACGTCCTGACAAAGGATGAGGGTGGACGGCACACCCCGTTCTTCAACGGCTACAAGCCCCAGTTCTACATCAGAACAACCGACGTTACGGGCGAGATAAGCCTCCCAGAGGGCACGGAGATGGTGATGCCAGGAGACAACATCACTATGGGGATAAAACTGATAACCCCCGTGGCCCTGGAGCAGGAGCTTCGCTTCGCCATACGTGAGGGCGGTAGAACGGTGGGATCCGGAGTGTTCACAAAGATAACAGAGGACTAAGAGCCCCGCGCGATAAACTCACCGGGGACCGGCAACAAAACCATGGCCAGAAAAGCGGGTGGCAGACAAATAATCAACCTCGCCTGCACAGACTGTAGGGAGAGGACATACACCACCTCTAAGAATCGAAGGAATGATTCGGGGCGGCTGGAGCTGTCCAAATACTGCCCGCGCTGTCGAGGTCACAAACTGCACAGGGAGACGAGATGAGAAGATTCACCCTTCCTGCCCGAGAGAGAATCGTCGCCCAGCGATCAATTTTCGGCAGGTTCCGGTTCATAACCGATTCCATAGCCGAGCTGAAGAAGGTGAGCTGGCCATCTCGTGAGGAGACCAAGCGGCTCACCACCATGGTGGTCATAATCTCGGTCGCTATGGGGATATTCCTTGGATTTGTAGACGAGGTGTTCTCCACGGTTATTGACCTCCTCATCTTTTAAAACGCCATCCTATCCCCCTTACGCTCTACAGATATTTGGACAACGTTACAGGCGGCTTGATGAGCAGCTTGTTTAAGAGGCCTGAGAAGCAAGTTTCATGAGCGCGAAACAGGTAAAAGAGAAAACGGCGAAGGAAGAGAAGCACTGGTATGTGGTGCACACCTACGCCGGCTACGAGGACCGGGTGCAAAAGAACCTGGAACATCGCATCGAGTCGATGGATGCCACCGATGAGATATTCCAAGTCCTGGTCCCCACCGAGGATGAGATAGATATCCGAGAGGGCCAGAGACGCACCATATCCAAGAAGGTGTTCCCGGGATACATACTGGTGGACATGGCCCTAACGGACAATAGCTGGCACGTAGTGAGGAACACCCCAGGGGTCACGGGCTTCGTCACCTCAGGAGACCCGCCCCGACCTATACCCCTTGAGGACGATGAGGTGAACAAGATAGTCAGCCAGATGGAGGCCGAGGCGCCCAGGATCAAGGTGGGCCTGGAGAAGGGTCAGAAGATCAGGATCATCGATGGCCCCTTCTCTGATTTCATCGGGTCGGTAGAGGAGATGTATCCCGATAAGGGCAAGATCAAGGTCCTGGTCTCTTTCTTCGGTCGGGACACAGGTTTGGAACTGGACTTCTTACAGGTGGAAAAACTTTAGAAACAGGGGTGGTTGGTAGATAGATGGCCAAGAGAGTGAAAGCGGTCCTTAAGCTGCAGATCGAGGCCGGCAAGGCGACGCCAGCCCCGCCCGTGGGCCCTGCCCTGGGACAGCACGGCGTCAACATTATGGCCTTCTGCAAGGAATACAACTCTCGGACGGGGCCCCAGGCGGGAACCATCGTTCCCGTGGAGCTTACCATCTATCAAGATGCCTCCTTCTCGTTCATCACCAAGACCCCCCCCGCCTCCACCTTGATCAAGAGCGCGGCGGGTCTGGAGAAGGGAAGCGGGCTGGCGGGCCAGGAGACCGCGGGCCAGGTAACGCGAGACAAGATCAGGGAGATAGCCGAGGTGAAGATGAAGGACCTCAACGCCATGGACATGGAGGGTGCGATGCGTATCATAGAGGGCACCGCGCGGACCATGGGCATAGAGGTCGTCGACGCTTGATCCTCTCTTTGATTACCACTCTTGTGGTGGAAGGTAACTCATAAAGATGCCCAAACACGGAAAATCGTATATCGAGGCTGAGAAACTGGTCGATAAGGCCAAGCTCTATTCACCACAAGAAGCGATGGACCTGGTGAAAAAGACGGCCCGGGCCAAGTTTGACGAGACGGTGGAGATCCACATGCGCATGGGCCTGGACCCGCGCCACGCGGACCAGCAGGTCCGAGGCCTTGCTATGCTGCCCCACGGCACCGGGCAGCAGGTCAGGGTGCTGGTCTTCGCCCAGGGCGAGGCCGCAACATCGGCGGAGGAGGCGGGCGCTGACCACGTAGGCGCCGATGACATGATTAAAAAGATAGAGGGCGGATGGCTGGAGTTCGATACGGCCATAGCCACATCCGATATGATGAGCAAAATAGGTAAGCTGGGCAAGATCCTGGGGCGCAAGGGCCTCATGCCCAATCCTAAGTCGGGCACGGTGGTCCAGCAGGACGGCCTGCCCCAAGCCATAGCGGACTCCAAAAAGGGCAAGATAGATTATCGATTGGATAAAACTGCCGTGATCCATGTGCCGTTAGGAAAGGCTAGTTTTGAAAGCAGCCAGCTCGTCGAAAATCTGTCCAGCTTCGTCGACTCCGTAGTCAGGGCAAAGCCCAGTGGGGCCAAGGGGGAGTATGTAAAAAAGATATCTCTGTCCGCGACTCACGGGCCGG